>NZ_JBAKAZ010000018.1:0-52375 GCF_038155185.1 Psychromonas aquatilis | reverse complement strand
ACGACCTTCGGGTTATGAGCCCGACGAGCTACCAGACTGCTCCATCTCGCGTCCGTTTAAGTGGGGCGAATACTATAGCTCTCAGAAAATATTGCAAGTGTTATTTGCAGTTTTTATTGAATGATAAGCAAATGAAGTGCCAGTTGCTTAAAATTCAAACTAATTTGCTTTGTTTGTCAAAGTTTAACGAAAAGGTGGTGCTTTCTTAATAATTACACTTTGATATTAGAATTTTCTGTGGTGGCCTCAAAAATATAGGCATTGAATTTATTTACTGCCTAATTGATAGGAAGGTCTTGTTATTGTTATTCACTTATAAATTGACTAAAAGATCATTTAATCAATTTATAAGTGAATACTTTCGTTTTAAACGTTATTATTCCCCTCCAATAATTCTTATCAATGTTAATAATGAGGTAATAACAATGGCAAATAAAAATCTTAGGCAAAGTGATTCTGTACTGGAGAATTTAACTGGGTTTAGGCCGAAAACATTTGTGATTGTTATCGCTGTCGCTTATATGTCGGTATTAACACTACCGCCAGTTATTGCTTTTTTGGGTCTACCTAGTGTACCAGCGGTTATTGGTATTATGTTAGTACAGTACTTTCTTTTGTATTATGCGGGTCAACTTCATGGTTCAAGTTTGTTAAGAACAATGAAAGATAATGGCTTTATCGGGTGGATCATGTGGTTGGCTGTTATTTGTATGCTGATGCTACCTATTATTCATCTATTAAGTCTATTTGGCTTAATTAATTAGCTGAAAAATAAAAAACACTAGCAAAATAAATACTTTAATTGTTGTGCTAGTGTTATCGAACAATATATTTAGTATCAGTACGTTGAGCAATTAAGTCGCTGTTATTTTGTATCTGCCTGCTTTTTTGCTCGTTCTGCTCGTAATTTACGCATCTCTTTAGGGTCAGCAATTAAAGGGCGGTATATTTCAATTCGGTCACCTTGTTGCACTATAGTATCCAGTTTACTTGGTTTACTAAAAATACCAACAACGGCTTCACTAGGCACAATTTCAGGAAAATGCTTAACAATACCTGATAACTTTATGCACTGCTCAATGCTTGTGCCTTCCGGTACTTTTAAAGACAGCAATACTTGTTTGTGTGGAAGACCATAAACGACTTCAATATCAATTGTCTGACTCATTGTTTCTACTCTTAATTAATTTTTATTTTACAATCGTATCTCGGTAAATGCTTTTGAGAATGGCAAGGGCTGTTAACGTTCACCATAAATGGCTTTAGCTCTATTGGAAAAAGATTTAACCATTGAGCCAACTAACTCATTAAATATGCGCCCAAAAGCAAGCTCAACTATCTTACTGCTAAATTCAAATTGTAAGTCTAAATTGACTTTACAAGCTTGATCGTCAAGTGCTGTAAAAGTCCAACCGCCACTGAGGTGTTTAAAAGGCCCCTCAACTAGGTTCATCGCAATAGCTTTATTTGCAATTAATGTATTTTCAGTAACAAAAGTTTGACTGATCCCTGCTTTCGAGACTTGAATCGATGCTCTCATCAATTCTGCTTCATCAATTAATACCTTTGTATCATTGCAACCGGGCAAAAACTCAGGGTAAGCATTCACATCGTTTACTAGTTGATACATTTCTTGTGCGCTATACATCAATAGGGCACTTCGCGATACTTGAGCCATCTTTTACCTCTAATAAAAAAGAGCATCTTACTTTAAGTTAAAATAAATTGCGAAAAATGCTTATAAATGAGTGGCTTTTTACGAAATCAAATAGCCATTTAAAAAAACACTCTTTATACTAGAGTCTATGGCTAAAAAAAATTCAAAATCAAAAAACAACGACAATACGATTGCACGTAACAAACGTGCTTCTCATGAATATCACTTAGAAGAACGCTTTGAAGCGGGACTCGAGTTACAAGGGTGGGAGGTAAAAACTTTACGCGCCGGTAAAGCAAATATCGCAGATAGCTATATCTTCTTGAAAAATGGAGAAGCGTGGTTATTAAATTCATCATTTCCGCCATTGATTGCTGCATCATCGCACGTGGTTTGTGATCCTTTACGTTATCGTAAACTATTACTTAAACGACGTGAGCTTGATAACTTAGTAGGTAAAGTAGAGCGTCAAGGGTATTCAATTATTCCCATTTCGCTTTATTGGAAAAAAGCATGGGTTAAAATTTCTTTTGCTTTAGCGAAAGGTAAACAAGATCACGATAAACGAAATGATGTAAAAGATCGTGAATGGAAAGTACAAAAAGAACGTATGATGAAGCATGACGCTCGATAATTGAGCAGTTGGCAAGCTATTTGTTAGATAATACTATCTTGATGCAAATAGCTTTGTTAGACTCAATCTGTTGGTAATTTATTACTAACCATCTGGGGATGATTTAGGACTCGACGAGATTCATGAAACCCAAGGTGCATGCCGAGGTGACGGCTGGCCTCGTAAAAAGCCGTCAAAGTTATAGTTGCAAACGACGATAACTACGCTCTAGCAGCTTAGGCTAGCTAGCCTTCCACCCACGTTTCTCCTATGGGCAGGGATTCGGAAGGTCATTTACATTTGGATAGCGAGGGAACCTTGTTCGAGGGTGAACCGCGAAATAGTATCGGACTCGCTCTTTGCAATCCTGTCTGTCGGAGTGTCGAGAGTTAACTAAAAGATAGACTAAGCATGTAGTACCGAGGACGTAGGTTTTTCGGACGGGGGTTCGACTCCCCCCATCTCCACCACCTCGAGGTCTTAAGAAGACCGTTAAAGACCCGCAACGCCAATAACCAAAGGCCTTGCGGGTTTTTTTATGTCTATAGGTTTTGAAACAGGCTGCTGACCTAGTACTTTAACTAGTACAGTTTCTAGTATCGTAACAATTCAACAAAAGCCGGTACTAGATAATAGCTAGAACAGCATCTTTAATAATACGGAAGTCAAACCAGCTAAACCGATGATGAAACATAGCAAGTTGATCACCAAGAGCTTTTCTGGTGGTGATTATCTCTATATATGTCCAGTCTTTTTGCTTATATTAATACCAATTATATTAAATAAGTGATCTAAATTTTGCGCAGAAAAAATGACTTAGTTTAAGGCGTAATTTGAGTTAAATAGTTGTTCTATTTACGAAAATTACAACGAAGAAATAAGTTATTTTAGCAAGTAAAATAGATCAGTTAATTAGTGTGATTAGTATAAGTAGAAATTTGGGTATTCTTAGATTCGAACTTACTTCATCGAACATATAAAAAACCGCTTTTGTTTAAATACAAAAGCGGTTTTTTTATAGAAGCGGTGAGCTAAGAAGTTAAATATTAACTCTTATTGGATTAATATTTGAAAGCATAATTTAAACCGACTGTTGTGCCTGATGCTGGCAAACGATTCATATCGCCATAGGTGGTTTGGTGGTATACCGTTAGGTAATCTTTATTAAGTAAGTTATAAATCCCATAAGAGACTTCTCCGACAGGGAGTTGTATTTGACCTAATAAATCTAAGGTCATATAACCTGTAATAGCCAATGCACTTGAGTTTGGATCATTTTGTTGATCTTTATAAGCTCTATCATCACCAGCGATGGCTAAAGCTTGTAAACGGATGTTACTACCTCCGTTAAAACTGTATTGAGTAAAGGCAGTTCCTTTTAAGGGAGTTAACCTTACCGCTGATAACTCTAACCAATCTCCATTGTTTTTATATTGCCCACGAGTATAAGCAGCTGTTCCTCCAATTTGCCATTTATCACTCAGGTTATGCGTTAGCGATCCCTCTAAGCCATAAATACGTTCATCTGTATCGATAACTTCTACTGTATAGCTATTAGTAAATCGTACAACTTTATCTGATTCGTTATAAAAGCTACTCAACCTTGCTTTTGTGTCACCATGCTGGCCTTGCCATCCAAACTCAAAGTTATTGGTTGTGATAGGTTGAACGTTATCGGAATTAACTACAAACCCTGCCCGGACATCACGTAGCGCACGCTGTATATCTGCAGTAGTAAAGCCTTGAGAGAAGTTAGCAAATACTTGATCATTTGCAGTTATTTGATAACTAGCGCCTAAATTAAATAAAAATTTATCATGATCTGTTTTTCCTTTTTCAACAGTTCCTGCTTGGTAGTTAGTGGAAGAATCATTAGCGTAATATTCTTCAAGCATTTGCTCATAGATAGGAGTAAAAGCATCTGTTTTTGCTTTAATATTTTGATAACGAATTCCTGCACTGGCATGCCACTTATCCGTTAAATCTATATCTGTATTAATAAAAATACCCAGTTTATCAGTGGTTGTTACTGGGCCTCCATTGTAATTTACTCCATTTTTTTGAGAAGTTAACCCATTGCTAGTAAAGAAACTATTGAAGTCTTGGCCATAGTATATTTGTTCACTTTTTTCTCTCTCAAAATCAGAGCCATAGCTTAGTAGTATATCTTTTCCTGCAAACTGACCTTCTGTTTGCATTACAGCGCGGACTCCCATTACCTCAACTTGAGCCTCTGATTGAGTTATAAAATATGGGTTACCGTAGCCATAGGCAACATAATCAGGTTGTCCAATGACCGTTTTTACAGATGGGTAAAATCTATCTTTTTCGTTTCTATAGTAGCCAGTTACACTTAAATTTGAACCTGCTATGTCAGTGTTATTATAATTTAAATTTATTGATACTTTAGTGGTTTTAGGTTGGTCTTCTATATTTGCACCATCAATAGCATCTAGAGAAGGTGAGGTGCCATATAATACAGCTAAATTATCACCGTAATCTGGGCCATAATCAGTGTCTTGTTGATCGTTGTAATAAGTAACTGCTAGGTCTAGTGTCTGAGTATCTGTTAGATTAACACCTATGCTACCATTAACACTCAAAGAGTTAGTATCTTGTTGGTCTGTTTGGTTTACGTCAGGGCTTATACGGTCGTCATTACTATCAAAGCCCCCACCTTTACTATCGTAATCAATATCAATTCGGCCATACCATTCTTCACCACCATAACCAAGGGTTTGACCAATATGATAGCCTAATGACTCAGAATTAAACTCTCTACTACTGCTTGTACCTATTCTAGTTTCCATAAAGGAACCATAATTATGAAGTGATTTAGTAACAATATTAATAAGACCACCAGATGCACCTGCACCATAAATACTTGTTGCTCCTGAAATAACTTCCACTCGTTCAAGTTGTTCAGGATCAATACTATTTAGTTCGCGTGATAAACTACGAGAACTACTCAATGGGACACCATTAAGTAGATATTGTACAGGTCGTCCATGCATAGTGGTTCCATAATTACTTGTTGAACCACTGCTTGCCCCTAAACTTGGGATTAGCTGCGCTAATATATCACCTATCGTACGATTCCCAGTTGCTTGCATCTGGATTTCTTCTTCATTTATAACTTGTGTAACTGCGGGCATTTCACTAATTTTTTGTGCTAAGACTGTACCGGTCTTTGCTGCATCAGCCGTTACCAAGATAGTATTTATAGAGTCTTCAGGTGTTGTCTCTGCATACAGTTGTTGGCTGATACAAAGAGTAATAATCGACAGAGTAATTTTTTTGCTACTTTTCATATTTACTTCACTTAATTAAGTTCGTTAAATGGCAGCAGAAGTTATACATTGTTAATAATATTACGTCCGCTGTATTATTAATACAGTTTATTGTAAATGATAATTATTATTGATCAATAGTAGGGATATTTAACTTTTAAGTCCTAGGCTCTCATAAAACTTCAATATTTTGTAATGATAAAAAGACAATAAATGGTGGTACTTAACTAATAGGTTTAAAGTGGTTTGTCTTACTTGGAACCTCCGCTGAACCTCTGCCATCAGGCATAATGGGTGCAAATGCTCGTAAGACTTTTTCTGGAATTAAGGAGGGAACGGCTTCTTATAAAGTAGCCATTTTGTACCCTTTTTTTATGATTTTTAAGCCATCCTTTGCTTTCTAACTTTAAGGCTTTTTTATTTAGCCTTTTGGGTTAAAGCCGAAATTACACTTGCTTTGTTGTTCGTTGCCACTTATTTTACTTAACTACAAATTTCTTTATCGTATGGTATATGCACCTAAATAACATATGAGGCTTACTATCAAAATTATATTATTAATCTTAATTACTGCATTTTCAGGAGCGAGTATGGCAGAGCAGAAAATAGACACTTTACCAAAGCATTTAGAGAAAGAGGTTTCTGTAGATCTCAAAGAAAGAACCTTCTATCCAATAATTAAATCAGGTGACTGGGTCGGAATAGATCATGGTGCAGTATATTCTATTTTACTTGGCTCAGAAGAGTCTCCTAAAGTGGTGATTGGTTTTGGTTATGATACTCCTGATAACTTTATTTTTTTGACTCACCAAGATAGTAATGAATTAGATTTAAATACCACAGTACAAGAAGCTTTTACCAACATTGATGCTATGGACGTTACCTTTACTCCTTCCGAAGTGTTAGATAATAAAGTGTTAACCGCTAGTGGAAACCCTTTTAGTAGTGAAGCTATTTTATCTAAAAAGCAAATGCAAAAAGCGCATGATATTTTAAATGCCAAGCAACTACTTGTCTCGATAGCGAGAAGAACAGGTTTAATGGTCGTTGGTAAAGATGCTCCGGAAGAAATATTGAATAATTTTATTTATTTACATAATGATGCGTGGCGTGATGATAGTTACGGTAACGCTGTAATAGCCAACGTGCTTTTTGTTCTTGAGGAAGGTGAGATAGTCGGTTCAATTTCATTGGAATAAAGCAGTTTAATCCTCCTACGAACGATACCGCACAGCTGCTAAAAGCAATTAGTGAAAATATACATCAGCTTTTTAAGCCTGGCGTTGCCTATTATAAAATAGGGATAGGCTTATTAAGTTTAAGCAGTGAAGCAAACCTACAAGGGGATTTATTTTCTCCACCAATAGACAATATCCCGTTAATGAATGTGCTTGATCAAATAAACAATCGATATGGCACTGATACCGGCTTTTTTGCCGCACAAGGTATTGAGGAAAGGTGGTAAATGCGCCGTGAATTATTATCCCCTCAATATACAACCAATTGGCGACACATTCCGAAAATCACTTGTTAAGCCTGTTACAGTGAAAAGTGTATTATTTTGTATATAAAAACCTCAATGGAAAATAGACTCGTTGTTTCTATTTTTAATAAGCCCACTTCATCGACTCATTGCACACCCCGTATCTAGTATCAGTCAAAGACTTTATGTCACTAGTCAGCCACTCTACCACCGAGCCATGGCATCATTATTTATGGTGATTGCTTAGATAACGCATTGAGGTAAATACACAAAATAGAAGTATTAGCAAAACTTTATCTTAAAACACTGGCAATTACATATGGTGCGTCAACTTTAGAAATAATGAAATGCTCTATGTCTTATAAAAATTATAAGGATATGGTCTTCGTTTAGAAAAATAGCTAGGTTTAATTTTTAAACTGAAGCCATTGCTTTCATTGATTCATTGAATAGTGGACGCTTTTCTTTTGTTTAAAATAAAGAAATATTTTACAGCAGCTTTTACAGATAACACCTCTAAAGTACAAAAACATTATGTTAATGAACCTTGTTAAAATGCGATAGGAAAAGAAGATGCCAAAAATACGTAATCATTTAATGCAAAAAATAAATGGTCGTTGCTTAAAGCAGCATGCTCTAGGCTTTAGTCGAGACGCGTTTGATCATATAAACACTCATTTAAAATGGGCGATGCCTCTTTCTTTAGTAAGTACCCAGTATGGGCTTTCTAAAGTGGAGGGGAATGTATGATTATTTCTTCACCGGCTGATTTTCATCGTATGGCAAAAGCAAAGTTACCTCCGTTTTTATTCCATTATATTGAAGGTGGCTCCTTTCAAGAGAATACATTACAACGCAATGTAGACGCATTAAAAGATGTTTCATTGCGTCAACGAATATTAAAGGATATGTCTGATTTAGATCTTAGCCTTGATCTTTTCGGAGAAAAATTAACGTTGCCAATAGCTCTTGCACCTGTTGGTTTAACGGGTATGTATGCAAGGCGAGGTGAAGTTCAAGCGGCAAAAGCTGCTGACAATAAAGGCATTCCTTTTACCATGTCTACTGTTTCCATATGTCCTATTGAAGAGGTTGCGCCAGCGATTCAACGACCTATGTGGTTTCAATTGTATGTTCTCAAAGACCGTGAGTTTATGAAGAATGTATTGGAGCGAGCAAAAGCATCAGGCGTTAAAACCTTAGTATTTACTGTTGATATGCCTGTGCCAGGGGCGCGTTATCGGAATAACCATTCAGGGATGAGTGGCGCCAATGCATCGATTAAACGTGTTTTACAAGCGATGCTTCATCCTAGTTGGGCAATGGATGTGGGTATTAAAGGTAAACCTCATGACCTTGGAAACATTTCAACTTACCTAGGCGCTCCGACACACTTAGAAGATTATATTGGTTGGCTAGGAAAGAATTTTGACCCGACAATTTCCTGGAAAGATTTGGAGTGGATACGAGAGTTTTGGGATGGCCCAATGATAATCAAAGGGGTTTTAGATGAGCAAGATGCAAAAGATGCCGTGCTTTTTGGGGCTGATGGTATTGTCATTTCGAATCATGGGGGCAGGCAGTTGGATGGTGTTATGTCAACCACAGAGGCACTTCCTAAGATTGCTGACAGCGTAAAAGATGATATTAAAATTCTAGTCGATTCAGGTATCCGTAGTGGTTTGGATGTCGTTAAAATGATCGCCCTAGGGGCAGATTGTGCGTTATTGGGACGGTCTTACATCTATGCTTTAGCTTCTCGTGGTGAGGCTGGAGTTGAACAGTTGATCGATTTATATGAAAAAGAGATGCGGGTAGCGATGACACTTACAGGGGCTAAAAGTCTCAGCGATTTAACAACAGATTCTTTAGTAAGAAAATAAAAATCGGGCACTTATTTTTAGGTGCTCTATTGTTAGGTTCACGTTAGTAAGATAACACTACAAGGGAAGTTAAATATGACAAAAGTTAAACATTACAGTAATTATATTAATGGCTCCTTCACGGATAGTCGTAATAGGATTGATGTCTTTAATCCCGCTACAGAAGAGTTAATTTCAACTATTCCTAATTCTGATAATAATGATGTTGATGCCGCTTTAAAGGCCGCAACAGATGCTAAGCGTAAGTGGTCCAGTTTTGCGGCAATTGAAAGAGCAAATTATCTACGCAAAATTGCAAATAAAATTCGTGAAAAAAGTGGCGACTTAGCCAATATCATTAGTGAAGAGCAAGGTAAGACGTTAGAGCTTGCTCTTGTCGAAGTTCAGTTTACTGCTGATTATATGGACTATATGGCTGAATGGGCACGAAGAATTGAAGGTGAAATCATCACCAGTGACAGAGCGGGGGGAAAATATATTTTTGTTTAGAAAACCTGTGGGGGTTGTGGCTGGTATCTTACCTTGGAACTTCCCATTCTTTTTGATTGCACGAAAAATGGCACCCGCTTTAGTAACAGGTAACACCATTGTTATTAAACCCAGTGAAGAAACGCCAAATAATTGTTTTGAATTTACAAAATTAGCTGCTGAAGTCGGGTTACCTGATGGCGTATTTAATGTCATTTCTGGGCGAGGTGATATCGGTGCTGAGCTATCAGGAAGTGCTAAAGTTGATATGATCAGTTTCACTGGTAGTGTTAAAACAGGTGAAAATATCATGGCGGCTGCTGCCCCTAATATTACCAAGTTGAATTTGGAATTAGGAGGTAAGGCTCCTGCTATTGTATTAGACGATGCTGATATTGATATGGCAGTAAAAGCAATTCGCGACTCTAGAGTGATTAACTCAGGACAGGTTTGTAATTGTGCTGAGCGTGTTTATGTTCAACGAGGTGTTGCTGAGGAATTTATTTCAAAAATAACAGATGCAATGAATGAAACTCGCTTTGGTAACCCATTAGTGGATAAAAATATCGATATGGGACCGCTTATCAATAGTCAAGCCGTTATGAAAGTACAAGAAGCAGTGAGTACGGCAATTGCTCAAGGAGCAAAATTGGAATGTGGTGGTACACGGGCTGAGACACCTCAAGGACATTACTTTTTACCTACCGTGTTAAGTGGTTGTGATATGTCCATGGATATTATGAAGGTTGAAACCTTTGGGCCTGTATTACCTATCCAAATCGTAGATTCATTAGATGAAGCGATTGAACATGCTAATAATTGTGATGTTGGATTAACATCATCGATTTTCACAAAAGATCTTTCTAAAGCAATGCATGCAGTGAAAATGTTAGAGTTTGGTGAGACATACATCAATAGAGAGCATTTCGAAGCGATGCAAGGTTACCATGCTGGCATGAGGAAATCAGGTCTTGGTGGCGCTGATGGAAAACATGGTTTATATGAGTTCTTGAGCACGCAGGTGGTATATATGCAGTGCTAAGTTAATATCATAGCGCATAGATCAGTTGTTTTTATGTTTTTTTTGTGGCGACTTTTGTTAGAAAAAGCGTTTAGTATAAATTCAGCTGATCCATTTTTGTTTATGTAAGTTGCAGGCTCATTTTTTGATCAAATCAATCATGCTTAACTTATTTAAGTCATTACCTTAATCTTCATCTTTTTCTTCTCACTCAGTGTGTTTACTTAAAAAATTTTTAAATAAAGACGTAAGATGATTCACCTTAATGAATTAAGGCAATGTGTCTGTCTGGGCCAAAAGCAATAAAATATTCTAACTAAATTGGTTTTTAGTACTTTTAATTAGTTAGATAAATCATTGTATATTGGTATTTTTGATTTTAATGGTGGATTTGTTAAACTAAAATTTATGTGAATAAGTGCTTAATAATCCAATCATTAACTAAAAGGATGTGATACTAATGAAAAAAAATGCGAATGGGTGGGGAGCATTGCTTCTGTCTGGCTCTTTAGCAATAGGGTTAACAGCATGTACAACAACATCTGTTGAGCTGCCTGCATTGAGCGAGAGCAATACAAAATTAACGGGACAGGTTATCTGGCGTGATCTAGTGACTCATAAACCTGCTGAAGCACAGAATTTTTATGAGAATGTATTTGGTTGGCATTTTGATCAATATAGTGATGATTACGCAACCATTACTTATCAAGGTGATTTGATTGGTGGGATGGCTACGTTACCAAGTAGTAATGTTTCTAGTTACTGGTTACCTGTTGTATCAACTGATAACTTGGATAGTAGCTTAGCAAAAGCTGAAGGTGCTGGTGGTAAGGTATTAATTTCAAGTACTGAACTATCAGGCCGTGGTCATATTGGTGTGGTTCGTGACCCTCAAGGTGCGGTTTTTTCTTTAATCGATACTGTCTCTGGCGATCCAGAAAAACTTCCTAAACTATCAGGTAGTTGGATGTGGCAAGAAGTCTGGACTGATAGTGTTGAAAGCAGTTTAGTTTTTTATGAAAAAATTGCTAATTACAAAGCTTTACAACGCTCAGTTAAAGGTAATCATTACCTTTACGTAACAGTGGATGATGCGCCTGCGTTTGGTATTGTGAAAAAACCAAATAGCGAAGTAGCAAGTACGTGGGTTAACTATATCAAGGTCGATGATGTTGATGCTACGTTAGAAAAAGTTAATGCATTTGGTGGTGATGTTCTGATGGCACCAACCGAAGAAGTACGTGGTGGCAGTGTCGCAATTGTGCGTGATCCATCTGGTGCTGGTTTTGTTATACAGGAGGTTGAATAATGAAAATCGTAACGCGTTTTTTACTAGTGGTTGCAGGTGTGATGGTGCTAGCTTCTTGTTCACCTTATGCTAGTTTAGATATTGGTGTGCCATTTAATATTGGCCCTGTTTATGTGAATCCAAGCATTGGTGTTGGTGGTCGTTTATAACGACAACGCTTATTGCTAAAGATAGATAGTAGATAAAATTAAAAGGCTCGCTGGATTGTTTATTCAGCGAGCCTTTTTAATAAATAGAGTACAAGTTAAATTTTTTGAAGCGATGCACTGTTCTTAAAAGATAACAGAATCATTAGTTAACTAATGATTTTACAGGATCTTTTTTAATGTCATCGAGATTGTCTTTTGCATCATTGATGTCATTAGCTTTATCATCAATGTTGTCATTCACGTTATCTGTTTTTTCTTCTATGCTTTTTTTAGCATCTTCAGTTGCGTCACTAACGGCATCTTTTTTATCGTCAACAGCACGCTCTGCAGCTTTTTCTGCTGTACAAGGGCCAGATACACCGGTTGTCGCTTTGACTGCTGCACTGGTTGCAACTTTAGATGTATCACAATCTGGATTAATAATAGCAGCTTGTGACATGCTTAAAGCGAATAGTAGTGTTGAAGTAACAAGTAATAATTTTGTTTTCATTTATTTAATTCCTTTTATACATATTGTTGTTTTTTAGTTTAGAACAATGTGAGGTCCTAGTGGAGTCTTATTTATAATCTAATAACGCAATTTTTATGAAAACTGGGCACTGCTTTGAGCGGCAATGTTATTGGTATTGATTGATAAATGTTATTTAAATAGGTATCTTGCTTGAATGTTCAACCTCAGTAGATTCTCTTATGCATGATTTTTTATATAACCCGCCAACAGAGCCTTGGTTAGATACCATTTATAAAGATAAAGATATGATTGTCTTTAACAAACCTGCGGGTATTTTATCTGTTCCCGGAAGAGATATTGAACGTCATGAAAGTATGTATAGCCGTTTGTTGGAGAAACATCCTAATAGCCATACCGTCCATCGTTTAGACTTAGCCACTTCTGGCGTTATTATATTTGCTTTGAGAAAAGATGCAGAAAGAGCGTTGAAAATGCAATTTCAAGAGCGGGAGACTAAAAAAATCTATTATGCTCGTGTGTTTGGCCATATCAAAGAAGATAGTGGCTGCCTTGATTTCCCATTAAGTAAAGATGTTGATAATCCTCCGCGTCATAAAGTTGATTTAGAAAAAGGTAAGCTTTGTAAAACGTATTATGAAGTGGTTAGCTATGGTAAGCAGAGTACATTGGTGAAGTTAATGCCAGTGACTGGTCGAACTCATCAGTTACGTTTACATATGATGGCATTCGGGCATCCTATTTTGGGAGATGACTTCTATGCCGATCCGCAGGCATTGGCTTTGTCACCACGATTACTATTACATGCGAGTCAAATATCCATTCAACATCCTTATACTAAAAAGAATATTTGTTTTAAAGCAGATGTGCCTTTTATTAGCCCTGTGGGTGAGCAGTAGAGTAGCTGTTTTATTGAGTTTACTTAGTCTTGTGCAATCTATTAAGTAAATAGAGTAAAGGCTGTGCGGGGAAACATTAAGTTAGAGAAATAAAAAAGGTAAAAGACAGTGCTTTTACCTTTTTGTTTTTAGCTGGGTGGCTTTAGCTTAGTAAATTTTTTAAAAGGTCATTTTCTGATTGATAAGGCTTAGCAACCTAACCTTTTTGTTACTATTAAGCTTGGTAACCGCCTTCAATGCCTTTTGTTGTGATAGACACAGCATCATGCGCATGTAAACTTTCATAATGATTAATACGTAACCAGAAATCTTCGAAATCAGCTTGTTGTAATAATGCGTATTGTAGTTGACGAGCTGCATCTTCACAGAACATTAAGTTTTGGCCATTTAACAGTGCAAATTCTTGCTCATCTTCACGTTTTACTGCCGCTTGAACAGGCGTTTTTAACGTCTCTTCAATTAAGTCAATTAAAGCGATAATAGGGAAGTTATCTGCTGATGGTGTCAGTTTTACTTTTACTTCAGCAACACTTCTTTGGCTATGCGGTGTTGCTACAATGCCTTTTGTTGAACCTAACCAGTTAACAATTTCTTCTTTGTTGACTGTTTCTTGCTGTGCATACTGCTCTCTAAATGCTTCTTGAATTAATTGGCGAGCAAGTGCTGCTGAACAAGGACAAGTTGATGAATAAGGTACATCTACCTGTAGTTCATAGTCGTGAACACCGTTGATTAAGCGCCCGATGATCACAACAGGGTAAGCTTTCCAACCACGCTTTTCACTAATAAGTGACTTACGACGTAAATTATAATCAAACGAAATTTTTACAAAGGCTTCTGTGCTTAAATCTTGATGGCTTTCAATAAAGCCGTCTAATAATGCGGTTAACGTTTGTAGTGTTAATTCTGATTCGGTAGAAAGCTCATCTAATTGAAGATATAAGCGAGACATATGGATGCCTTTGGCTTTTGGATCTCCAAGGTTAACAAATACTTCAGCTTTAGCACTGACTTGCTGTGCAGGAAAATTATCTGTCTGTACCATTAATGGCAGTTCAATATTACTCATACCAACACGGTCTAGTTTACCTGCAGTTTGAGCTTGTGCGCTATTTGCGATATCTGGCATTGCCATGTAATACGGCTCCCTTCAACATTATTTGCGTGGATAGATAATTCTATAACGAGGGCGCATTATAGACGTGTTCTGAAAAATTAAAAACCATCAAATACAAAGGTTTTTTCTTAGCTATCGATAAGTAATAACGATAGATAATTAAGATTACTTACTTATGAGATGTTTTTGATGCTAAAAGATTGATTACTAATAAGGTTAAGTCGTTAAATAAAGGTACAATGTGTTGTATAAAATAATCGTTATTGTGAGGGTATGTGAGTTTACTTAATTTAAAAACATGGGTTCATTACTATGTGGCGTTATTAAAACGTCTTGGTCCAATTAAATTTAGTTCATTATTAGCTTTTGCCATTATTTTTTCAGATGTATTTTTACAAGTGGTATTGGGGCTGTTGCTTTCAGAACCTTTGGATATGGCTGACTTATATCGCTCGGTTGCATTAGGGTTAATTATCACGCCTTGGTCGGTGTATTTTTTAACGGTTGTTGTTGATGATTTAGATACAACGCGTGAAAGGTTGTCTTCAAGTGTACAAAAACTGGAGCGCATTTCCATTGATGATAAAGCGAAAACAACATTATTAGAAAAAGAGATTGTTGAGCATCAAAATACACAACGTGAATTATTAGAAAAAACCAGTCTACTTCAGTCTTTCTTTGATACCTCGCCAGATTTGATTTTTCATCGTGATATAGGCGAACACTTTGTGCGCTGTAATAAAGCCATGGAATTATTATCGGGTAAAACAGAAGGATCATTAATAGGCTTAACACCCTCGGATATTTTCTCTAAAGACTATGCTGAAGAGGTGACTCTGCGTCATAACAAAGTGATTAAAACACATAAAGAAGAAATCCATGAAACCTGGTTGCAATATCCGAACGGGCAGCTTGTTTATTTTGAAATACGTTCTTTACCGTTGTTTAATAGTAACCAAGAGTGTGTCGGTTTAATTGGTTTTGGACGTGATATTACCGAGCGTAAAAAACACCAAGAGTATTTAGAAAAAGCCAGTCGCGATAAAACAACATTTATTTCTACCATTAGCCATGAGCTAAGAACGCCGCTTAATGGGATTGTTGGTTTGAGTCGTATGTTGTTAGATGAAAACTTTAATTCAGAGCAGATTCAATACCTTAAAACTATTCACATGAGCGCTATCACGCTTGGTAATATCTTTAATGATATTGTTGATTTGGATAAGTTAGATCGTAGTCGTTTGAACCTAGTTAACGATTGTATTGTGCTTGATGACTTTTTAAATGACCTGCAAAGTTTAGCCTTTATTCAAATAGAGCAAAAAAAGCTTAAACTGGTTTTCACACAATCGGATGATTTGCCTCGATGCCTTTATTCTGATGGCACCCGTCTTCGCCAAGTCTTATGGAATTTAATCACTAATGCAGTGAAGTTTACGGATCAGGGGCAAGTTGATATTCGTTGTACCAGTGAAGTAGAAAATGGCCAAAGCTGGTTATGTTTTGAAGTCCAAGATACTGGCGTAGGTATTCCTCAAGATAAGTTAGATAAGATATTTGCCATGTATTATCAAGTGAAAGGTAGTCGACATGCAACGGGTACAGGTATTGGCTTATCGGTTTCCAGTAAAATAGTAAAAGCCATGAAAGGACAGTTAACGGTAACCAGTGAACTTGATAAGGGCAGTACATTTACGCTGCGTATTCCGAGTGGTTGTTTTGTTGGTAAATCATTTAAAAGTAATTTTCAAGCACCTAAGTTATCCATTTTATTAGTTGAAGATATCGAGTTAAATGTGATCGTCGCGCGTGCACTATTAGAAAAGCAAGGGCACCAAGTCACTGTGGCAATGAGTGGAAAACAGGCGATTGAAATGGCCAACCAGCAGACATTTGAATTGATATTGATGGATATACAGCTGCCAGACATGGATGGTTATGAAGCAACAGAAAGAATTCGTGCTCTATCTAATAAGACACCGCCGATTGTGGCTTTAACAGCAAATATTTTTACTGATAATAAGCAGTTTATTGATAAAGGTTTAGATGATGCGATTGGCAAACCACTTAATTTGGCTTCTTTAAACGATATGTTAGAACGTCAGTTTAGTGATAATAAGATCATCAAAACCAAGCATCGCCATGGGCAAGCAATAACGGTTAATGAGATAGAGCTACTTAATGAAGAGATGATTAAAGAGTTAATGGACTTTTTACCTTTGTCTGTGATGTTAGATAATGTGAGATTATTTGAACAAATGATGCCTGAGTACTTATCGGTTTTAGATAGTCATATGGTGGCAAAAAACCAACAGGGTATTGTTGAAAAATCCCATAAAATTAAAAGTGCCGCGGCTTCAATTGGTTTATTACGTATTCAAGAGTTAGCACAAAAAATGCAATCTCCTGATTTGCCAGCATGGTGGGATAATATTGATGATTGGCATGAATTAATTAAAACGGGTTACTTGAAAGATATCGATTATTTAAAAAAATGGATTGTAGATAATGCCTAATGCCTAATGCCTAATGTCGTTGAAAGTTGCTGGTGGAAAGCGAGTTGGTAAAAGCTGTTTAAGGTAAGAGTAAGGTGCTTTTATTATTGTCGATTGAGAGATAATCGACAATAATAAGTAGCTATTTATGGCACAACTATTGCTCTAACTCACCACAAAAACGGTAGCCTTCACCGTGTATTGTTGAAATGATCTCAGCTGATTCTGGCACGGTTTCAAAATGTTTTCGAATACGACGAATGGTGACATCGACTGTTCTATCCTGTGCTTTCAACTCACGACCTGTCATTTTCATTAACAAGTCCGCGCGAGTTTGTATTTTTCCTGGATTTTCAATGAAATGTAAAATGGCACGGAATTCACTACGTGGCAATTTAAATAGATCACCGTTTGGACTAATCAGCGAGCGGCTATCTATTTCCAGCGTCCAGCCACTAAATTTATAACATTCTACTTTTTGACGAACTTCTTCGAAATACACGCTATCTTGCATGGTACGTGTTAACAGATTTCTTGCTCGTATTGTTAATTCTCTTGAGTTAAATGGTTTAGTGATGTAATCATCGGCACCGATTTCTAACCCTAAAATTTTGTCTACCTCATTATCACGACCGGTTAAAAAGATTAACGCGATATTTTTATGTTCACGTATTTCTCGTGCTAATAACAGACCGTTTTTACCCGGTAGGTTAATATCCATAATGATTAAGTTAATGTCGTTATTATCCAAAACATGATGCATTTCTGTTCCATCATTGGCTTCAAATACTTGATAGCCTTCAGCTTCGAAGACGCTTTTTAATGTGTTGCGTGTAACTAACTCATCTTCTACAACTAAAATTTTAGCACTAGACATGAATTGACTCCTGTAAAGTAAATAATTTGTTCATTATTTTAATTATTAATGTTAAAACAATGTAAAACGATTGTGACATTAGTATGTTTGTCTTCTTTTTAAACAAGGTGTTGATAAACTGAATACGGTTTAAAAGAATTCGTTTTTGATGTAGCAAAGTGTAATTACTTAACATATAGATAACAACTTATAATGCAATTAAACAATATGATTAGTTGCTCAACTTGATATTAATCAATGGATTTATGAAATAGACTTAATATTTTGTTATTTATTATGCTAATTAAGTTACAACTGAATCCGCTGGATAGTTTCCGTATCTACTAAGCTTTGATATAATCGGCGGAATTATATTTTATGAAACTACTAAATACATGGATTTTATTTTTTTCTCTCTTTTTAAATTGAAAAGTGCTGTGCTATGTCCGCAGTGTTTTTTGGTTTCTGTAAAAAGTAAATCTACATTCAAAAACCCGCTATTGAAGGCGGGTTTTTTAGTCTTAAGCAGGGAGGTACGATGCGCGTACTTAAATTTGGCGGCACTTCATTAGCAAATGCTCAACGTTTTAATCAGGTTGCAGACATTGTTATTAATAACCAACAGCAATCACAAATTGCTTTAGTATTATCTGCTCCATCTGGAGTGACCAATAATTTAGTTGCTGTAGTAGAAAAAACCAGTCAAGGATTGCCCGCTGATGAGCATTTAATTGCTATTCAAAAAATATTTTCTGATCTAATTAAAGGCTTAAAAGAAACTTACGCTGAACTTGCGGACCAACTACTAAAAAATACCTTTGAAACTGAAATTGCCGAGTTAAGCCAGTTGTTAGAAGGCGTGCGTTTATTAGGACAATGCCCTCCTAGTATTGAAGCTCGTATATTAAGTAAAGGTGAAGTACTGAGTATTGCTTGTATGAAACAACTGTTAATTGCCAAAGGGCAAGATGTACAGGTAATCGTACCGCAACAAAAATTAATTTCTTACAAAGGCGGATACTTAGAAGCGCAAATTGATATCAATGCTTCTCGTGAACTGTTTGCCGAAGAATCTATTATTGCTAATGCAATTTATTTAATGCCCGGCTTTACTGCGGGTAATGAGCAAGGTGAAACACTTGTATTAGGCCGTAACGGTTCTGATTACTCGGCAGCGGTATTAGCGGTGTGCTTAAAAGCAGAATGTTGTGAGATTTGGACAGACGTTGACGGTGTTTACAGCTGCGACCCACGTTTAGTGAAAGATGCGAAGCTACTTGATTCATTAAGTTATGCTGAAGCGATGGAGTTATCTTACTTCGGTGCTAAGGTGTTACACCCAAAAACTATCGCGCCTATTGCACAACACAGTATTCCTTGCCTCATCAAAAACACCCATAATCCACAAGCAGAGGGTACCTTGATCAGCGGACAAAAAAGTGACCAAAAATTACGTGTAAAAGGCATTTCAGACCTAAAAGGACTGAGCATGTTAAGCATCTCAGGACCTGGGATGAAAGGCATTGTTGGCATGGCAGGAAGAATCTTTACAACGATTTCTCGTGCTGGTGTGTCAATTATTCTGATTACACAATCTTCATCTGAATACAGTTTAAGCTTTTGTATTTACTCTAGTGACACACAAAAGGCGATTGATACATTAACGGAAGAATTCAAATTAGAGTTTGAAAATAATCTGTTAGAAGAAATCGATGTTATTGATAAGCAAGCAATCATCTCACTTGTTGGTGATGGCATGAAAAAAGAAAAAGGCGTTGCTGCTCGTTTCTTAATGGCTTTAACTGATGCATCTATCAATGTGACTGCGATTGCACAGGGTTCATCTGAGCGTTCAATTTCAGCGGTTGTTTCAGAACAAAAAGCCAATGAAGCCGTTACAGCATGTCATCATAGTTTCTTTAGCAAAGCACAATTTATTGATTTGTTTGTTATTGGCTGTGGTGGTGTTGGTGGCGCGTTAATCGATCAAATTCATCGTCAGCAAAGTTATCTTGCAGAGCGTAATATCGCGATTCGTGTTTGTGGTGTTGCTAATAGCCGTGCAATGTTGATGGATGTGAATGGTGTTGATTTAACCAATTGGCGCGATCTATTAAAAGATGCCACTGATGAAATGTCATTAGCAACAATGAAAAGCTTGGTTGATGGCTCTCGTATTATTAACCCGGTTATTGTTGATTGTACAAGTAATGATAGCATCGCCGCGCGTTATGTTGATTTCTTGGGGTCAGGTTTCCATGTTGTTACGGCAAACAAAAAAGCCAATACAAGTAGTATGGATTACTATCACCAGTTACGTTTAACTGCTTTAATGAAGCGTCGTAAATTCTTATACGATACTAACGTAGGTGCAGGGTTACCAGTTATTGAAAACATGCAAAACTTATTCAATGCGGGTGACCGTTTAGTTAAGTTTAATGGTATTTTATCGGGTTCATTATCATTTATATTCGGTAAACTTGATGAAGGTAAATCATTCTCAGAAGTGACTTCAGAAGCACGTAACCTTGGCTTTACTGAACCCGATCCGCGTGATGATTTAAGTGGCACGGATGTGGCTCGTAAATTATTAATCTTAGCACGTGAAGCTGGGATGGAATTAACGCTAGACGATGTTGACGTTGAGCAAGCATTACCACCTGGTTTTGATGATACGGGTACAACAGATGAGTTTATGGCTCGCTTACCAGAAGCTGATGCGTACTTTAAAGAGTTGCAAGATAAAGCAAACGAAGAAAATAAAGTATTGCGTTACATAGGTAGTATCGAAGACGGTAAATGTAAATGTAGCATTATGGCGGTTGATGAGAATGATCCGCTAAATAAAGTAAAAGATGGTGAAAATGCATTAGCATTTTATAGTCAATATTATCAACCAATCCCGCTTGTATTGCGTGGTTATGGTGCAGGTACTGAAGTAACCGCTGCAGGTGTATTTGCAGATGTACTGCGTACTTTAAATTGGAAGCAGGAGTTTTAAAATGTCTATTGTTGTGTATGCTCCAGCCTCGACGGCAAATGTGAGTGTTGGCTTTGATGTACTTGGCGGTGCATTAACGCCTATCGACGGCTCGCCATTAGGTGATAGAGTACAAATCACCAAAGGCGATTACGGTTTTTCATTACAATGTGTAGGCCCGTATTCACATAAATTGCCAACAGACGTTAAAAGCAATATTGTTTATGACTGTTATTTAGCATATCAAGCAGCCATTGCTAAATTAAATAAAGAAATTTTACCGGTATCAATGACGCTAGAGAAAAATTTACCGGTCGGTAGTGGGTTAGGGTCTAGCTCTAGCTCAATTGTTGCCGCTTTAGAAGCTTTAAACGCTTGGCATGATTACCTTTTAGACGAGCACGTTATGCTATCGTTAATGGGTGATATGGAAGGCAAAATTAGTGGTAGTGTGCATTATGATAATGTTGCACCTTGTTACTTAGGTGGCATGCAACTAATGATCAATGAAGGTGGGGAAATAAGTCAAACTATCCCTTCTTTTAAAGAATGGTACTGGGTAGTCGCTTATCCTGGTATTACCATATCAACTTCTGCAGCGCGTGATATTTTACCTTCACAATATCGCTTAGCTGATGCATTAACCTATGGACGCCGTTTAGGTGCATTTGTGCATGCGTGTCATAGTGAGCAACCTGCATTGGCTGCTTCAATGCTGAATGATGTAATTGCTGAACCATACCGTTCTCAATTAATTCCTGGATTTGAAGAAGCGCGTGTATTTGCTAAACAAAGCGGCGCATTAGCAATGGGAATATCTGGATCAGGTCCTACAGTATTTGCTGTTATGACGGACTTATCACAAGCAGAGTTATTAAAAAATTGGTTAACAGAAAACTTCCTTCAAAATGAAGATGGTTTTTGTCATATTTGCCACCTTGATGAACAAGGTGCGCGCGTGTTAGGAAAAGAGTTATGAATTTATACAACATCAAAGACAATAGTGAACAAGTCAGCTTTCAACAAGCTGTTAAACAAGGATTAGGACGCGGCCAAGGCTTATTCTTTCCTGATACTATTGCTCCACTGGACAATATAGATGCATTATTAAAAATGAATCTAGTGGATCGTTCAACTGAAGTGCTATCACACTTAATTGGTGATGAACTAAGCAAAGAAACAGTACACAGTATTGTTGCAAACGCGTTTACTTTCCCTGCACCAGTAAAAAAAGTAACTGATAATATTAATGCATTAGAGTTATTCCATGGTCCAACGCTTGCGTTTAAAGACTTTGGTGGTCGTTTTATGGCGCAGTGTTTAGCATCATTTAAAGACGATGGAAAAATCACCATTCTAACGGCAACTTCTGGCGATACTGGTGCTGCTGTTGCACATGCTTTCTATGGCATGGAAAACATCAATGTGGTTATCCTTTATCCAAAAGGAAAAATCAGCCCATTACAGGAAAAACTGTTTTGTACATTAGGCGGTAACATTTCTACGGTTGCTATTGAAGGTGATTTTGATGATTGTCAGGCGATGGTTAAACAAGCCTTTGATGATCAAGAGTTGAAACAAGCCGTTGGCTTAAACTCGGCTAACTCAATTAATATTAGCCGTTTATTAGCGCAAATTTGTTACTACTTTGAAGCTTTTGCTCAATTAGATGCGAAACAACGTGAAAACCTAGTGGTATCTGTACCAAGTGGTAACTTTGGTGATTTAACAGCAGGTTTACTAGCGAAAGCGTTAGGTTTACCAATTAAACGCTTTATTGCTGCAACAAATGAAAATGATACCGTACCACGTTACTTGAAAGAGGGCACATGGGCACCGAAGAAGACGGTTGCAACATTGTCTAATGCAATGGATGTTAGTGCACCAAATAACTGGCCACGTATTGAAGAGTTATTCAAAGTGAAAGGCTGGTCTTTAGCTGAACTAGGTTACGGTAAGCTTTCTGATGATGAGACTAAGAAAACATTGCTTGAAATGGATAAACTTGGATATGAGTGTGAGCCACACGGTGCGATTGCATTCCATGAATTAACTGCGCAGCTTCAAGAAGATGAAACTGGTTTGTTCTTATGTACTGCACATCCTGCTAAATTTAAAGAAAGCGTTGAAGAAATTTTAGGACGTGACATCTTTATTCCTGAAGCACTGGCTTCTCGTGCAGATTTACCACTTCTGTCAAAAGAATTTCCTGTTGATTTTGCTAAAGTACGTGAGTTATTAATGGCGCTTTAAACGTTATGTTTTTATGGCGTAAAATAAAGGCGTGATAAACGCCTTTTTTTGGGAGTAAAAATGGGCAAGGTATTAAATGATCTATTAGATCAACTCAGCTTAGAGAAGTTAGAAGAAAACTTGTTTAGAGGACAGAGCCAAGATTTAGGTTTTGGTGCGGTTTTTGGTGGACAAGTGATGGGGCAGGCTATTTCAGCTGCAAAAGAAACGGTGAAACCTGTTCAACAAGTTCACTCTTTTCACTCCTACTTCTTACGACCAGGTGATACTGACCGGCCGATTATTTATGATGTTGAGCGTATAAGGGATGGTAAATCTCTGTCTGCTCGACGCATTAAAGCGGTACAAAATGGTAAGCCTATTTTCTATATGACGGCTTCTTTTAAAGCACCTGAAAAAGGCTTTGAGCATCAAGATGAAATGCCAGAAGTTCCTGCTCCTGAAGATCTTATTTCTGAGCAGGAAATGGCTTTATTACATTCGGATATTTTACCTGAAAATATTCGTGAGAAATTGATTGCCGAAAAACCTATTGAAATGCGACCAGTAACGTTAATTAACCCTGTTGAGCCTGAAATTGAGCCGGCAACACGGCAGGTTTGGTTTAAAGCAAATGGACGTATGCCAGATGATCTACGTGTTCATCGCTATTTATTAGCTTACGCGTCAGACTTTAATTTTTTACCGACCGCATTACAACCTCACGGGGTATCGTTTTTCACTGAAGGAATGCAAGTAGTTACCATTGATCACTCTATGTGGTTTCATCATGACTTTAGATTAGATGATTGGTTACTGTATTCTGTGGTGAGCTCTGTGGCTTCTGATGGTCGTGGCTTAGTAAAAGGACAGTTTTTTACACGCGATGGTAAGTTAGTCGCTACCTCTGTCCAAGAAGGGTTAATTCGTATGCGTCGTAAGCCTAAACCTACTGCTGAATCTGAGAGTGCAACAAAATAACCTCGTTCGATTATTAATGTTGTGTATTGAAGGGTAATAAAACAAGTTTGTTTTATTACCCTTTTTTTTAACTGTTACTTATTGGTTTGTATGCGGTAATAGCGTGTTGTACCACTCACTTCATTACCTACCACCAGGATTGGTGCTCCTGTCGGGCTTGCTTTTCCATCAATAAATTTAAATCCTTCAGGTCCTAAATCACCAGCATCTATTTGATAAGTGGTAACCCCTTGGGCATTCTTCTGTTTATTATCACTTGGGTCAACAGACATATCTCGCGAATTTAGGTATTGTACAAATTGTGCTTTACTAGGCTCACTGATGTCGTAAACCATAATGCCGCCGATTCGCTCTAAACCAATAAAGGCATAGGTTCTACCATCAATCACACCTGTGGTTAGTGCTTCTGGCTCAGGGCCTTTTTTGGCACTACGGTTTTCTGCTTTTAACTTATTATGACTTTGATTGAAGTTTTTACCGTATTTTTCTGCTGTAATACGCTCAAAGTCACTGCCTGAATCAAAGATCATCGTTGCATTATTAATATCCCAAATAGAAAAAGAGCGACCGCCAAAAGTAAGTAAGCGATCAACTTTTCCATCATTATCTAGATCACCGTACTGACTTGTCAGTGAGTGTGAGAAGTTCATTCTATTGACCGTTGCAGATAAATTACCACCTTTATCAAAGTGCGATAAATCTAATTTTGCACTCTTGGTGTCAGGGGAGTAGACCTTATCATCCAAGGCATCTTTTAATTTCAAGTCATCAGCACATTCTTGATCTTCTAGGTTGTAATAAAAATGGCCTTGTTCACATTCCGCTTGAGATAATTCGGCGACCCAATCACTGCGATCGTCACCTTCATTAGCAGTCACCAAGTAATCAATACCATTAATGTCTACACTTGCTATTGAGTCAGGTTGATAAACACCGAGAAAAGGCTGGTTTGTTAATAAAGCTTGCTTGTCTTTATCATTGCCGTCTATTTCATTGCCTTTTTGCATGTGGTCTTTAAGGCCAAGTGCAACGATACGTTCAATTCTTTTTGTTGTTAAATCAATAATGGCAATGGCATTATTTTCCTGTAGTGAAACAAATGCTTTGCTATTATCGTGATTAATCGCAATATATTCAGGCTCTAGATCCTGCGATACAGTTGCATTATAACCATTTAGCATTAAACCTTTTGGCAGTTCGGTATAACGCTTTCCTGTTTTGTTAAAGTCAGTGAAGTCTAAGCGGGTAACAGTTGCATTCAGGTTCTCATTTTTCCAATCAATATCGATTACTGCCACTTCACCTTCAGGATCAACTTGATAGTTACCAACACTTGGTTCACCTTCCAGTGCGACGACTAATTGCTTACCATTTGCAGTAAAGGTTAACATATCAGGTAAAGCACCCAGCTCGTAAGCAGATACAAAACTCAAATCTTTGGTATTATAAAATGCCACCCAGCCGTTATCGGTTTTTGTTTGTGCTTCAATGGCTACTGCTAATAAGCCGTTATAAACATCAACACTGTTCGCGGCACCGGCTGCTTTATTTAAATGTTTTTTGATATCTTCTTTGATATTTAAACTATCGAGTAATGTTGGCTTATCAATATCAAGGCTATTAATGACATCAATCTTTCCTGACTGAGCATTGACGACAAAAGTATGTTTAGTGATTTTATCGAAAGTAACAATTTCTGCTGCGCTTTGGTCAAATACATTGGATTGGTATCGACCAGCCTCTACGAGTTGAATGCTTGGAGTATCAGTTTGTGCATAAGTTGCTAAAGAGCCGAATAGGGTAGATGAGATAATGATACGAGTCAGTAAATTGAGCTTCATTGTTAATCTTCCATTTAATTTTATTAAAGAGGCGATACTTTTACTTTGAAATTGTGACATTTATATTAAAACAAACATATTAATACTATTTATAATGAAAATTATATTGCAGTTATTGGTAGTTAAGCATGTTTTTTATACAAAAATAGGTTGTTTAATATCAATGTGTTGAAATAACAATCAAACAGTTCAATATTTTGATTTTATTGTCTTTTAGGGGTTGTGGTTACAATTAATTTCTCTATAATACGCCTCACTTGCTTAAGAACACTTTAAAGCAATCGCCCGGGTGGTGAAATCGGTAGACACAACGGATTTAAAATCCGTCGCTTAATAGGCGTGCCAGTTCAAGTCTGGCTCCGGGCACCAATTTCGAGAAAAAGCTTCGCATTTGCGAAGCTTTTTTTTTATCTAAAATTTAACTACAAGTTAATTACTTATCTTTCATTGTTTGTTGTTAAAGTGGATCCCAATAACTAAGTTCATTTAATCATTTCTCCCTGTAAAAATTCCATTAGCAGTTAATCGCTGGCTTATAACCCTGTATTCGTTCATTTTATTTCCGTTAATTTCTTGATTATGCTTTAATACAGCGCTTATACAGAGGCTAAAAATATTGAGGTAATGGTGAGTCAAGATATCGAAAAACGTTTAAATAAATTTATAAGTGACTCGGGGTATTGCTCTCGACGTGAAGCGGATAAATTAATCGAACAAAGCCGCGTTAAGATTAACGGAAAAGTACCAGAGCTAGGAACTAAAGTACAGCCTGGAGATGAGGTATTTGTTGATGGAAAGCGTATTAATCAAGTTGCCGTTAATAAATCTGACCGCATTTATATTGCTTATAATAAGCCTGTAGGAATTACCTGTACGACTGAACGTAATGTTTATGGCAATATTATTGATGCAATCAAGCATAAAGAACGTATTTTTCCTATTGGCCGCTTAGATAAACCCTCTGAAGGACTTATTTTCTTAACCAGTGATGGCGATATCGTTAATAAGATCTTACGTGCTGAAAATGCTCATGATAAAGAGTATCGTGTAACCGTTGATCAGCCATTAAGTGAACGCTTTGTTGACCGTATGCAACGTGGTGTTCCGATTTTAGATACCATTACTAAACCTTGTATTGTTAAAGTTGAAAGTCGATTTGTATTTACCATTATCTTAACACAGGGCTTAAATCGTCAAATTCGTCGCATGTGTGAGTATTTAGGTTATGAAGTAACGCGTTTACAACGTACACGTATTATGAATGTTACACTTAATAATCTAAAAGCAGGGCAGTGGCGTAATTTATCGAAGCAAGAGATGGATGAGATTAATAGCGCTGTAGCAGGTTCTTCGAAAACTGCGGTTAATACGGCTTTACCTAAGACACAGGGTGCGGCAACCAGACAACAAGTGAGCCAGAGTAATTCTGATAAATTATCTCGTCAAGGTAACACATCTGATAATAATCGTTATCACGCTAAAAATACGCGTTCTGGGGCAACACCTAAAAAAGTATTTGTTAATAAAAATGCTAAGAAAGCAAGTACTAACAATAATCCTTCTCATAAGCCTAAATTGTCGTTAAAAAGAAAATGAGTGAAGGTGAATTCGATATTATTGACCGCTACTTCAAGCGTTTAAATGGTCTTGAAAGTGGGGTTGTCATTGGTATTGGGGATGACTGTGCCATTTTAGATATTCCTGCTGGGCATCAACTTGCAGTGACCACTGATACTTTAGTGAGTGGCGTGCACTTTTTTGAGGATGTTGATCCTTATCGCTTAGGTTATAAAGCATTAGCAGTTAATTTAAGTGACTTAGCAGCAATGGGAGCAACGGCGAAGTGGGCTTCACTAGCGATTACTCTTCCTGATGTTAATGAACCTTGGTTAGCTGAATTTTGCCGTGGCTTTTTTGAGTTAGCTGATAAGTATCAGGTGCAGTTAGTTGGTGGCGACACCACAAAAGGACCTTTATCTATTACCGTCTCAGCAAAAGGCATCGTACCTACAGGTCAAGCATTAACAAGAAGTCACGCTCAAGTAGATGATGTAATTTGTGTGAGTGGCTACTTAGGTGATGGTGCGCTTGGCTTAGCAGCGAAGTTATCTGATACTAAGATTGTTGCTGATCAACAACCTTTTATTGATGCATTGGAATTAACAGAGCCTCGCTTAACATTAGGTCAACAACTTATTGACCACGCATCGAGCTGTATTGATCTTTCTGATGGATTAAGTCAAGACTTGATGCATATTCTGAAAAAGTCTGATCGCCATGCCCAGCTTCATTTAGAGCATCTGCCTTTATCAGAAGCTATCTTAACTGAAATCGATTCAGGTCATTTATCCTTGTCTGAAGCTTGGCAATATGCAGTGACAGGAGGGGATGACTATGAATTACTATTCACTATTTCCAAGCATAAACTTGCTTCCCTAAGAATGCGTTTATCTGAACAAGGCTTGTCACTCAATTGCTTTGAAATAGGCGTTATATTGGATCCAAATAACTCTCCTTTAACTGGTGAGCGTTTAGGTTTCACTCACTTGCAACAACCTGTCACTCTTAAAAAGACTGGCTGGGATCATTTTAAATAAGGTATGAAGATGTTAAATCGTGATGATTTAAATGGTTTAAAACTCTCAAATTTGGCGCACTTAGCGGCTGTTGGTTTCGGTAGTGGCCTTGCGCCTAAAGCACCTGGTACCTTTGGTACATTTGCGGCTATTCCCTTCTTTTATATATTGGCCATGTTAAATATTGAAAGTTATCTTGTTATGTTGGTTGTAACAAGTCTACTGGGTTTTTGGATCTGTGGTGTGGCTAGTGCTGCAATGGGCGTTCACGATCATAAAGCAATTGTATGGGATGAGTTTGTTGGTTTTTGGATAACCATGTTACCTGCATTAATGCTTTATCCAGATATACAAAGCACGCTTGATATTCCATTAAAATGGGTGGTTGTTGGTTTTATATTATTTCGTTTCTTTGATGTGTTAAAACCTTTCCCAATTAGTTGGCTAGATAAAAAAGTGGGTGGTGGTTTTGGGATCATGATTGATGATATCCTCGCAGGTGTGTTCTCTGCCATTGCACTTTATTTTGCGATTCAATATTGGGGATAATGATGTTACTTCATCGCTTACTTCTGCTTTGCTTTTTTTCTTCTATGAGCTATTTAGTTCAGGCTGACAGTAGCTTTGATGATAAATCTATTACGGTGGCAATCGATAAAATACCTTTGTCATTTAATCCCTTTAGTGCCCCTTCATTAATGGATGAACAATTTAAACATTTAGTGTTTGATCCTTTATTTCGATGGGGTAGTAAAAAAACAATAGAGCCTAGATTAGTTAAAAGTTGGAAACGATTGGATAGTCAAACCGTACGTTTTAATTTACATGAGAATATCCATTTTCATTCAGGTAATTTGTTAACGGCAAAAGATGTTAAATGGTCTTTCGAGCAAGCGGTGAAAGAGCCTAGTATGTATTTCTTGGCTAACATTGATGATTTTAAGGTCAATGATGATAATAGCTTTGATATTAGATCACCTTATAATGACCATCAGCTCCTAGACTATTTAACACACTTATTTGTGCTTGATTCAGCTTATTATAGTGAAAATACTAACCTGTTAACGCTTGCTCCTTCGATCATTCTCCCACCATACACTGATAAAAACCTACCTTTATCAGGGACGGGGCCTTATCTGATTCAACAATATAATGAGATGCTAGGTTTAGTTGTCTCTAAAAATGAACAGTATTGGGCAGAAAAACCACAGATAAAATATATTCGATTTATGAAGGTCGATGAGCCGCAATCTCGGTTATTTGCATTGTTGGCCGATGATGTACAAGTTAGTTATGGTGTGCCTAATAAAGAGGCTGTGGAGTTTACTGACAATACTTTAAAAAATTTAGTGAAAGTGTCCTCTTCAAATATTATCTTTTTAACTATCAATGATAATAAATCACCTGTATTACAAAATAATAAAGCCCGTGAAGCATTGCATCTTGCCATTAATCAGCCAGGAATACTTAAGTATGTATTAAAAAACAATGGTCAAGTGTCATCGGTGAGCATGCCAGTCAAAAATGCCCGTGATGCAAAAAATCAAACCATGCCCGAATATGATTTAACTAAATCTAAAGCATTGCTAAACAAATTAAATTTACCTAAACAGTTAACTTTATTGGTGTTGGCTGATGAGGCTGGGTATAACCATAAAATAGCAGTCGCATTAAGTAAAATGTTAAAAATGGTCGACATTGAAGTTGTTTTTAATGAGACAGACTCACTTGATATTTGGAATACAACTCTTGAAGGTTACGATTTGACCCTATCTAGTTGGCGAACACATTTAATGGATGTTTATAATGTAGATGAGGCGTTATTCAAAAATAGCACGCTCGCTACTTATTTGAATAATAAGTCTTTACCTCAAGCAGCGAATGACCACTTTGATTCTCAGTCGAAAGCCTTTGAGTTTTTACAACAAAACAACTGGGTGATCCCAATGTTTTATCAAGATGATATTTGGGCACAAAGTCGCGCCTTTAATTTAGCAGATATTTTTTCCAGCAATGATATTCCGTATTGGTCATTATTTAAAACCGTGGGCTTTGAGGAAGCGGGGTAATGATTGAATATCGAAGGGCCGATAAACCCTTCGATTATTTCTACTTTCTTATAACTACAAGTAAAGTCCAAACGCTGACATGTTAATTGTACTGCGCGCTGAGGGACGATTTTAAGCCTTGTTAATAAAGCTGCTTACTTGTTCTTCAATGCCTTGACTATCAAGCTTCAGCATATGATAGACTTCTGGCTGCGTTCCTTGCTCGACAAAGTTATCAGGTAAGCCTAAGTTTAACAGCTGACCTTGATAAGCTTGAGTTGCTAAAAACTCATTCACTCCAGAGCCTGCGCCGCCCACTATGCTGTTTTCTTCAATCGTCACTATATAGTCATGTGTTTTTGCGAGGCTAGTTAATAACGCTTGGTCTAATGGTTTCACGAAACGCATATCAACTAAGGTTGCATTCAATGCTTTAGCGGCAGGAATAGCGGCTTGCAATAAGGTACCAAAACATAAGATAGCTGTTTTTTCGCCTTCTAATACTACTTTCGCTTTACCGACTTCTAGGGCTGTCATCTTGCTTTCAACGGCAATACCTGAACCACTGCCTCTAGGGTAGCGTACCGCAGCAGGAGTATTTAGTAGGTGTCCTGTATATAACATATTACGACACTCGACTTCATCAGAAGGGGCCATTACCGTCATATTAGGTACACAACGTAAAAAGCTTAAATCGTAGGCGCCCTGATGAGTGGGCCCATCAGCACCAACAATACCAGCACGGTCAATTGCGAATAAAACTCCTAGATTTTGAATAGCAACATCATGGATAAGTTGGTCATAAGCACGTTGTAAAAAGCTAGAATAAATAGCCACAATCGGGTTTAAATCTGCAATGGCCATACCTGCAGCTAAGGTTACCGCATGTTGCTCTGCAATCGCCACATCATAATATTTATCTGGATGACGTTTTGAAAAGGCAACCATACCTGAGCCTTCACGCATAGCCGGTGTAATGGCTGTTAGTTTCGGATCAACATCCGCCATATCATTTAACCATTGACCAAAAATTTTAGAGAAGGTCGGCGCACTTGGTTTAGGCGTTGGCAGTGCTTCATCCGGCGTGAATTTTGGCACTGCATGGTAAGTAATTGGGTCAAGCTCAGCTTGTTTATACCCTTTACCTTTTTTAGTCATTACATGTAAAAATTGTGGACCTGAGTGAGAGCGCATATTACGTAATGTATCAACTAAATCGATAACATTATGTCCGTCCATTGGGCCGATATAATTGAAACCAAATTCTTCAAAAATAGTGGCAGGGGATACCATGCCTTTTAAATGTTCTTCTGTTTTTCTCGCGAGATCTTTGATCGGTGGAATATTTGATAAGATCTTCTTACTGCCTTCGCGTAGCTGGGTATACAAATCACCAGATAAGACTTTAGCTAAGTGATTGGTGAGTGCGCCAACGTTTTCAGAGATAGACATTTCGTTGTCATTCAAAATAACTAACATATCATTGCGTAACGAGCCTGCATGATTTAATGCTTCAAAAGCCATTCCTGCGGTAATCGCACCATCGCCAATTACTGAGACAACTTTACGGCCTTTCTGTTCTTTCTCTGCTGCTATCGCCATCCCTAAAGCTGCACCGATAGAAGTAGAAGAGTGACCAACACTTAATACATCATATTCGCTTTCTTCTCTCCAAGGGAAAGGGTGAAGGCCTTTAAATTGTCTAATACTTGCCATTTGGTCTCGACGACCGGTTAATATTTTATGAGGGTAAGCTTGATGGCCTACATCCCATATTAAATGGTCAAAAGGGGTGTGGTAGACATAATGTAGCGCAACAGTCAGCTCGACGACCCCTAAACCAGACGCAAGGTGGCCACTTGTTTGACTAACACTAGTCAGTAGGAATTGACGCAATTCATCACAAAATGCAGGTAGCTGCGATTTTTTTAAAAGGCGCAAGTCTTCCGGGTAGTTGATATTTGCAAGTAGGGGGTAATTAGTTAAGTCCAATGGCATATTTATTTGTCACGATTAATAATGTATTGAGAAAATGACTCGAGTAATTGAGTCTCATAAGGTAATTGTGCTAGCGCATTAATCGCTTCTTGATATAAGTCTTGTGCTTTTTGTTGCGCTTGTTCTAATCCTAATAAAGCCGGGTAAGTTGATTTTTGTAAACATTGATCTGAACCCTGAGGCTTACCTAACGTTTGTGTGTCACCAATGACATCTAAAATATCATCTTGGACCTGAAATGCTAAACCAATCGCAGTAGCAAATTTAGTTAATAATGAAAACTCTGTTGGATCGATATTAGTTTTACTGAGGGCACCCATTTGCACTGCTGCGATAATTAATGCTCCGGTTTTTGAATTGTGTATTGTTTCTAGATCAACTAATGAGATTGCCGTATTTTCAGCAGCTAAATCTAACATTTGACCGGCACACATACCTTTTTCACCCGATGCTTTGGCAAGAATATTTAACATTTTTAGTTGCGAGCTTGTGGTGAGGTCTGTTATCTCACGAGACAGGATATCAAATGCCAATGTTTGTAATGCATCGCCAGCTAGAATTGCCGTTGCATCATCATATTTGATGTGACAAGTCGCATTACCACGGCGTAACGCATCATCGTCCATCGCTGGTAAATCATCATGTATTAGCGAGTATGCATGAACGCATTCAATTGCCGATGCAATAGGGTCTAATGTTTTCAGTTTACTGCCAAGCATTTCCCCTACGGCATATACTAAAAAAGGCCTAATGCGTTTTCCACCTAATAATGCACCATAAGCCATTGCTTCATTTAATGTTGCTGAAACAGGGCCTTGGTAGGATATGTACTGTTCAAGTTGCTCATTTACTCGAACTTGGTATTGCTGCATAGTGGAAGCTAATTGAGTCATTTATTTACTTAATGTTGGTTAGGGTAAAAAATCTTTATTCGTCAAAACTTTGTAAGGGTGCTTGTGTGTCATTTTGCATTAAAATGCTAACTTGTTGCTGTGCACTTTGTAGCTTTTGACTGTTGCTGCGCGCTAAAGCAATACCACGTTCAAATTGTTTTAATGCATCTTCAAGTGGTAAATCACCGACTTCTAAATCTTGAACAATCTTTTCAAGCTCTGAAATGGCTTCTTCGTATTGCATGTTTTCTGGTTTTTTTAAGGCCATGAGTTATCTCTATTCTATGTTTTGTGCAAGGTTACCGTTACTGCTTAATATGTCAAATGAAGCAATAAACATTATTGTTAAATAGTGAAGCTGTTGCACTTTAATTGACCGCCAATATTTATTTAAGCGATAAAAGTAGTACTAAATTGCATAATGGTTAGCCATACAGCGATGTTAATACTGGGTTGCATTTTATTTAAAATTTAATGCAATGCTAGACTTAGTTATATTAAGTTTTGATCACTTTTTTTAATACCATAATTAACCCTAATACCGGTACGCCTATTAAAGCTGACGCCACGAAGAAGTTAACGTAGCCAAAACTGTCAACGTAAACTCCCGAGAAGCCAGCAATAAACTTAGGAAATAATAACATCATTGAGCTAAATAATGCATATTGAGTTGCTGAAAACTCGATATTCGTTAGTTTAGAAATATAGGTGATAAAGGCGGTGGTTGCGATGCCAGCACTTATATTATCCATAGAGATGATCACGGCCAATAAGGTTAAATCTTTTCCAACAAATGCCAGTACAGCAAAAATAAGGTTAGTGAGTACCACTAAAAAAGCACCCAAGAATAATATGCTGTAAGTACTGAAGCGATTTAATAAGATACCGCCTAACCCTGCACCAACTAAGGTCATGATAACACCGAAGACTTTAGATATCGCTGCCACTTCCCCCTTGGTGTAACCCATATCAGAATAAAATGGGTTAGCCATAATACCCATGACAATATCAGAAATACGGTAACTGCCTATTAATGCAAGAATTAAAATGGCATGTTTGCCATAGCGCTTAAAGAAATCGGCAAAAGGAGAGACAATGGCTGTATTTAACCAAGCGATAAAGCGCGCTAAACCAACAGGAACTTGTGCTTTATTTAATTGATTAGATACTTTATCGAGCTGTTGTTTTTGTGTGTCTTGATAATCAGGCTCTTTGGCAATAAAGGTCGTTATGATACCAACACCCATGCAGGCAGCCATCGCGTAATAGGCCGTGGACCAAGCAGATAATTGGTAGGCATCTGTTTCACTTGCCCAAGCTGCAATAGCTAATGAGCCTGCACCCGCCATAATCATCGCTAATCGATATCCTGTCATATAAGCAGCAGCCATTGCCGCTTGAAACTTCTCAGGAGCAGACTCGATACGATAAGCATCTATTACAATATCTTGAGTGGCCGAACTGTACGCCACCACTAATGCAAAAATCGCAAATAAAGCCAAGTTTTGTTGTGGATCGCTAGTCGCCATTCCAATTAAGGCAAGTGTGATTGATGCTTGAGAAAGCAACAGCCAGGAACGTCTTCGCCCAAGCCATCGAGTTAATAAAGGAATTGATAACCGGTCAACAAAAGGTGACCACATCCATTTGAATGCATAGGCTAGTGCTATCCAGCTAAAAAAACCAATACTTGCACGGCTGACACCAGATTCTCTTAGCCAAAATGACAGTGTTGAGAACACTAATAAAATAGGTAAACCCGCAGAAAAGCCAAAAAAGAACAAGATCGCGACACGTTTATGTAAGTAGATTTTACTACTCTCTAGCCAGCTTTGTTTTTTAGTGGCTGTTACTGTTTCAACTTGCATATTAGTGATCCAATAGGTGTTAATTTGTTACTCAAAAAGACAGTGCAGGAGCACAGTGCTTATTGGTTTTGGTAGTTTAAGTGTTGACCAACTAATTCAAATCGCCAGCCCGTCAGCAATTTTGGTTTATCTACCAATGAACGTTGTTGCGAGTCAAGCTTCCAACACCAGCTTAAGTATTCATTAATGACACGTTTGGATGCAATCAGCTCAACAGGTAGCTCGTATTTATCGGCGCAGACTTTAATTTTATCTCGTATCGCTTTTAATACTTTCTTATAGTCAGGGAAATCGATTAATCGCACAATCAATGGTGGAAAGCTTTCTGGGTCTTGCTCAGCAACCTTGGCGATAATTGATAAAACTGCTTCACCATGGATGCGAATTTCACTTGGCGCTAAATGTAAACGCTTTAGGTCGTTATAACTTGAAGGGCGATAATGGGCTAATAACCACAAATGATCTGCTTTTACCACAAAATTAAGCGCTAAATTTCTGGCCATGGCTGTCTCTAGTCGCCATTTTGCTAAGGCTTTAATGGTTGCTAACCCTTGTCTATCTAATTTAGAAAGATTGTCTAAGGATTTATACGCTTTTTCTGGATTAACGGGTTTCATTTTAGCATCAAGAATCATTTGGCATTCTTGTTCGAAAAACGCCACCATATTCTTTTCTGCAAGTTTAGCTTGTAACGCTTCTAAACATGGCTGTAAATACAAAACGTCAGCTGCTGCATAGAGTTGTTGTTTATCGGTTAAAGGTCGTGCACACCAATCGGTACGAGACTCACCTTTGTTGAGGAGGGTACCATCGATTGACTCAACCATTTTTGCATAACCTAAAGATGCCCCTTGGTTCAAAAAGGCACAGGCAACTTGAGTATCAAATAATGTAATATTTAGATCGCCCTTGTGATGCTTGATAATCTCTAAGTCTTCACTGCTTGCATGTAAAATGCACTGTTTTGCATCAATGGCTTTCCAAAAGGCGCTTATATCGCCAATTAAAATAGGATCGATTAAGACAATTCTTTCATTTTGTGAAACTTGCAATAGACCTAAATTCGCATAAAAAGTGCGCGTTCGTACAAACTCAGTATCTAAAGAAATAGGGGAGTTATCTAGAGTGGCAACATATTCAGAAAGTTGCGTTTGGGTAGAGATGATTTCAAATTGCATCAACAGTAGGCCTAAATCTAATTTAATTATTCCGTATATTACGGAATCTGTTACATTTTTTCTATTTAAATATTGATTATCTGTCACTACAAGCGTTTGTAAAAGTGCATAAAAATGGTGCGTAATTGCATAAATATTTAATCTTATTGCACTAATTTAGGTACTCATATTGTAGGATTGTTGTGGATCTATTAGAATAGTGCTTTACAAATCCGCCGCGTTCTGCTTGTTGATAATCATTCGCATTAAATATACGTGTTCAGACCGGCATATTATATACTTAGTAATAGTGTGGTAAGGGAAACAATGACTAGAACAATGTATGAAAAAATCTGGGATGCGAACTTAGTTCACGAACCAGAAGCAGGCTCTCCGCTTTTGTTTGTTGACAGACATCTAATGCATGAAGTAACAAGCCCACAAGCTTTTGAGGGTCTTCGTCTACAAAACCGTAAAGTACGTAACGTGCATAGTATTCTAGGTACAATTGACCACTGTGTTCCAACTAAAGACCGTTTTAATATTGTTGATGTAATTGCTAAAAAACAAGTTGAAACAATGACTGCTAACTGTGAAGAAAATGAAATCAATCTTTACGGCATGGACAGTAACCAAAATGGTGTTATTCACATCGTTGTACCTGAGCATGGCTTTGTTCACCCAGGTATGGTTGTATGTTGTGGTGATAGCCACACAGCAACACACGGTGCATTCGGTGCACTGGCATTTGGTATCGGTACCAGTGAAGTTGAACACGTAATGGCAACACAAACATTACAACAGAAAAAAGCAAAAACAATGTTAGTGAAAGTAGAAGGTAAATTACCTGCTTTCTCTACAGCGAAAGATATTGCATTAGCAATTATTGCTAAAACAGGTACTGCTGGCGGTACAGGTTATGTAATGGAATTTGCTGGCAATACAATTACAGACCTAACAATGGAAGGTCGTATGACACTGTGTAACATGGCTATTGAAGCTGGTGCACGTGCCGGTCTTGTTGCACCTGACCAAGTAACTTTTGATTACCTAGAAGGCAAAGAGTTTGCACCGAAAGGCGATCACTGGCCTGCAGCTGTTGAATACTGGAAATCACTACGTTCTGATGAAGGCGCAGAATTTGACGCTGTTATCGAATTAAAAGCTGAAGATATTGCACCACAAGTTTCTTGGGGTACATCTCCAGAGCAAGTTATTTCAGTAACGGGTGTTGTTCCTGCTCCATCTGACTTCACTAATGAAGTTAAATCTCAAGCATGTGCAAGTGCACTTAAATACATGGCATTAGATGCAGGTCAAAAAATCACAGATATCCATATTGATGTTGTGTTTATTGGTTCTTGTACAAATGGTCGTATTGAAGATTTCCGCGCTGCTGCAGAATTACTAAAAGGTAAAAAAGTAGCTGACGGGGTTCAAGCCTTTGCAGTACCTGGTTCTTTCCCAGTGAAAGAGCAAGCAGAAAAAGAAGGTCTTGATAAGATCTTTATTGATGCAGGTTGGGAATGGCGTGATCCAGGTTGTTCAATGTGTCTAGCAATGAATGGCGATGAGTTAAAAGATGGTCAACGTAGTGCATCTACTTCAAACCGTAATTTCGAAGGTCGTCAAGGTAAAGGTGGTCGTACTCACCTTGTATCACCAGCAATGGCTGCTGCAGCATCAGTTGCAGGTCACTTTGTAGACATCCGAGATTGGAAATAGGGGCGAAAATAATGCAACCATATATTAAACATACAAGTATCGCAGCGTTAATGGATCGTAGTAACGTTGATACAGACCAAATCATCCCAAAAAACTTCATGAAAAAAGTTGAGCGTACTGGTTTCGGTATCAACTTATTCCATAACTGGCGTTTTCTTGCGGATAACGTAACACCAAATCCTGATTTCGAATTAAACAAACCTGCTTTCCAAGGCGCTAAAATTTTAGTTGCTGGTGAAAACTTTGGTTGTGGTTCATCTCGTGAGCATGCGCCTTGGGCAATTGCTGACTACGGTTTTAATACTATTATCTCGACTAGCTTTGCTGATATTTTCTTCAGTAACTGTTTCAAAAATAGCATTTTACCAATCGTAGTAACTGATGAACAACTTGCTGCACTAATGGCTGAAATTTCAGCGAATGAAGGTGTTGAGTTTACTGTTGATTTAGAAGCACAAACAGTTACGACACCAGGTGGTTTATCTATCTCTTTTGAAGTTGATGCATTCCGTAAAGAATCATTACTTGAAGGCCTAGATGACATCGCTTGGACGTTAAAACATGAAAAAGAAATCTCTGCTTATGAAGCAGAGCACAAAAAACGCCTTCCATGGTTATGGCCTAGCGCGTAATTACTTTTAGATTGTTATAGTTAATAAAAGGGTGCACTTGTTGCACCCTTTTTATCGAAAGTTTATTGCTGTGAGTGCAATTCATTCTATAAGACTCCTTTTTTAGAATCCTATTACTTTTTCACATCAATAAATTTTTATATAAGCATATTTTAAGTGGAGTAAATAATGTCTCAAGATAACGTCACGGTACAGTTGATGGATACAACCTTGCGCGATGGTGAACAAACACAAGCCGTTTCATTTTCACCGGCTGAAAAAGTTAGTTTGGCTAAGGCACTATTACAGAGACTTAAAATCGACCGCATTGAAGTTGCTTCTGCACGTGTATCTGAAGGTGAGAAAATTGCCGTTAAACAATTAAATACTTGGGCGGCAAAAGAAGGTTTAGTTGAGCGAATAGAAGTATTAGGCTTTGTTGACCATACATTAAGTGTTGATTGGATCACTGATACCGGCGGTAAAGTATTAAACTTACTTGCTAAAGGTAGCTTAAAACATTGTTCTGAACAGCTTAAGAAAAGTTTAGATCAACATGTTACTGATGTTAAGCAGACCATTGATTATGCTTTACAACAAGGCTTAAAAGTTAATATCTATTTAGAAGACTGGTCGAATGGATATAAGGACAGTCCTGAGTATGTTTATGAGATGTTAGAAAAGCTCTCTGATGCAGGGATTACTCACTTCATGTTACCTGATACATTGGGTGTGATGTCGCCTGATGAAGTGTTTGCTAGCTTAAGTGATATGGTGACACGCTTCCCTCATCTGAAATTTGATTTCCATCCTCACAATGATTACGGTTTAGCAACGGCTAATGCAATGTTTGCGGTAAAAGCAGGCGTTTCATCAATTCACTGTACGATGAACTGTTTAGGTGAGCGTGCCGGTAATGCTTCATTAACAGAAGTTGCAGTAGTACTGAAAGATAAGCTGGGTAAAAAGGTTAATATCGATGAGTCAGAGATCCATAATTTAAGTAAATTAGTGGAAAATTTCTCAGGTAAGCGTATTGCAGACAACACACCGATTGTTGGTGCTGATGTATTTACACAAACCAGTGGTATTCATGCCGATGGTGATAAAAAAGGCGGTTTATATATTTCTGCATTAACCCCTGAGCGTTTTGCTAGATCACGTAGTTATGCATTAGGTAAAATGAGTGGTAAAGCATCGCTGGCTAAAAACTTAGAAGAAATGGATATTGAATTAGATGCAGAACAACAGCAAAAACTGTTAAAACGCATCGTACATTTGGGCGATCAAAAAGCGACGATCACTGCAGATGATCTACCATTTATTATTGCTGACTTATTAGAGCGTAATGACTTTAATCATGTTGAATTACTAAACTGTTCAATTAATTCTGGATTAGATTTAGAATCGACAGTGAGCATCCGTGTACGTGTCAATGATCAGATTCATAAGGCGAGTGGTAGTGGTAACGGTGGTTTTGATGCATTTATTAAAGCCATGAAAAAAGTACTTAATGAACATCATTTTGCATTCCCTGAGCTGGTGGATTTTGAATTACGTATTCCTCCAGGTGGAGAAACAAGCGCATTAACCGAATGTACTGTGACATGGGATGATGGCGATGAGCACTTTACGACACGTGGCGTTAATACAAACCAAGTTATTGCTGGTATTGGCGCAACGATTCGTATGATTAACTTACGCATGCAAAATAAATAACACTATTTTAGCAGTGCAATTATTAAAAGGCCTTAATCTTTGATTAGGGCTTTTCTGTTTAGACGAATATACTATTCTCTAAATATTGACTAATATGAAAAATAGAACGATTAAAAAGGAAATAAAATGAGAGTTTGTGGTGTTGAATTAACCGGAAATGAAGCCGTAATTGCTATTATGCAATATAAGAATGGGCTATATGATGTCCCACCTGTACGTACAACTAAATTGACGTTAACAGATCCTATCAATACTGACCCGCTGAAAAAATTTCAGTTTGATTTTGCACAATTAATGAAAGATTACCAAGTTGATAGAGTGATCATTCGCCAACGTCCTTTAAAAGGTAAGTTTGCTGGTCATACTTTAAGCTTTAAAATTGAAGGTGCATTGCAGTTGATTGATAGTGTTCAAGTACAAGTCATCACCCCTGATTACATTAAAGAAGGCCTTAAAAAAGCGCAAAACTCACCAACAGCGGTAGAGTTAGGACTTAAGAAGTTTCAAGAGCAAGCAATGTTAACGGCTTTTGGTTACTTAGAGCAGCAAGTAGGTTAACTGAATAGTTAACAATGTAAGGCATGTTTGCTGAAATATTTTAGCTTTTTAAAAAGTAGCGGGTAAACTGCTATTTAATAATTTATATCAATGATAAATAAGGACATTTACATGCCACATAGTAATGCTCACTATCGCTTAATTACCGGAAAAGATGATGCTGATTTTTGTAGTAGAATCACCAAAGCGTTAAGCGAAGGTTATGAACTATACGGTTCACCAACGATGTCGTTCAATGGAGAACATATCGTGGTAGGTCAGGCTGTTATTAAAAAGCCGACACAATTAGTCTAACTTAAAACAGAGCATTAGCTGTTAATGCTCTGTTTCATCATATTCTTTATTCTCTTCACTGTTTTCCTTTCTATTAAAACTTAATAATAACCTTTGTAACTTTCCTAAATATTCATGTATTGCTATTTCAGATTTATTGAGCTGATAAGCAGAAGGAATGTAAGTATACGCAGGTAAATCAAAATTAGTGTCTTTTGCAAGGTAAGTGACAGGCGAAGGTATTGGCATTTGATCGTATTGTTTGAATAACGCCATAGCACGTGACATATGCGTTGCAGAGGTCACCAAAGCGGCTTTTTTACCCTTTATAATCGCAGACATTTGTTGCGCTTCTTGAGCGGTATCTTGCGTGTTATCTAAACGAATGAGGTGTTGCTCAGGAATTTGATATGCCTTGGCTAATGTTGTCAATAATTGAGCATGACTTTGAGTATCTCCAAACCCCGAACCAGAGACAATCATCTTTGCATTAGGATTGGCATAATAAAGCCTTAAAGCTTCGCTGAAACGGCTTAATGCTGTGCCTGAAAGTTGGCTGGTGATAGGCAAGTTAGGATCATGTATACCAGAAGATCCGAGTACTAAAATATAATCAAAATCGTGAGCTGCTATGAGTAAAGGCGGGTATTGCCTCTCTAGCGGTTTATTGAGTTGGTAGCTTACCGGTAAAAAACTAAAGCAAACTAGGATGAGAAAGCTAGCGAGTGTTAAGTACTTTGCTAAGGTTTGTCTTTGACTAAAAAACAGCAAGCATAAGCTTATCAGTAATAAAGTTAATGCTAACGGTAGCGGCATTAATAAACCACCTATCCATTTCTTGAGTATAAATTCCATACTTTCCTTTTTAAAAGGGTTTTGATGATTAAATTCGCGCCTTTAATACGTATAATAACCGTTTTTCAGATCAAGTATAACTAAGGTTAGGCTAAGTGACAGATTACAATTTTGATCCAATTGCACAAAAATTTGTGAATAATATTTACGGCAGCTATAAAGGTCAAATTAGAAAAGAGATCCTATGGTGTGAATTACTTGATTGCCTGAAGCGCTTAAATAAACCTAAATTAAGAGTGTTAGATGCAGGCGGTGGCTTTGGTTATTTTAGCCAAAAACTTGCTGAATTAGGGCACCAAGTTATTTTGTGTGATATTTCTAATGAGCTACTTTCGGTTGCTAAAGCACAATTAGCTGATCAACCTTATCAACATAATGTGCATATTTTACATTGCTCTATCCAATCATTGGCAGAGCATATTGACGGTGGTTTTGACCTTATTTTAAATCATGCGGTATTAGAGTGGCTAGCTGAACCAAAGCAAACACTACAGGATCTGACGACTTGGTTAAATGCCGACGGTCTGCTTTCTCTGATGTATTACAACAAAGAGGCACAACGTTTCTTTAACCTTGTTTCAGGCAATTTAGAGTTTGTAGAGCGAGGAATGCCACGTAAAAAAGTGGTGCGTTTATCACCGACTAACCCTTTGTTTGAAGCCGAGGTGGTTGACTGGATAACACAGGTTAATCTTTCTGTACTTAAGAAAACAGGTGTTCGTGTTTTACATGATTATATGAAATCTAGCGAGGTTGCTGAACAAAAGTTTGAGCAGTTATTAGCAATGGAAAAAACCTATTGTCAAACAGAGCCTTATGCTTCTTTAGGGCGTTATACTCATCTGACCATTTGTCATAAAGACGCTGATTTTAGATTAGGTGAATGATAAAAATGCAACTAGTGTTGTTAAGTTGAGGCTGTTGCGCTAAAAACAACCTCAACTGTAAGTAGAGGGGACTACTGCTCGAATAAATTACTATCAATAATCAGATCGCGAGGTAAATTGTTTTTAACTCGATTATCTAACGATTTTCCTAAACCAATAATATGTTGCTGATAGCTGAGTAATACTTCGCCTTTAGATGTACTGGTATCAATATCGTGGATATCACGTCCTTGATAATACGCTTTAGCTTGATGTGCAGCGAGTTCAAGCACATTGCTTTGTGCTTGCTGGCCATAACATGAGGCAAATTCATGGGTTAATTTAAAGCCTGATTTACGTCCTTTACCAAACTGTTCCGCAATTTTTATTCCTAATCTTGAAAATCGTAATTCATTAATCAATGGCACGATATTCTCAGGAAATAGCCAAAACTCTGCATCACGTTGATATAATACGCCGCAAAGGTCGGTGATCATAAATTGCTGTTCTAAGTAGCTTAAAAGACTTTTCTTAACCGTTGCCGTGGCTGGTTGAAAAGGAAATTTACCTAAGCGTTTTTGGGCTGTTTCATGTTCCACTGCATGACACTTTTTGATTGCCGCAACAAAGAAGCCTTCGGTATCGTAAACTTGTGGCCAAATATGTAGGAAACCTTGTTCAGTTAAGGTTTTTTCTGCACCAGGAAATAATGTTGCTAAAGAAAGGAATTCAACGCTTTCGGGAAATTTTTGTTGAAGGTGTAAACAGACCTCTTGGTTTTCCTCTAGGCTTAATGTACAAGTTGAGTAAACCATTACACCATCTGGTTTGAGGGCTTGAAATGCACTTTCAATTAACGATTTCTGTTGTGTTGCGATCGACTCAATAGCACTTTGATCCCAGTTTTTCATGGCATGCTTATCTTTTCTGATGGTACCTTCACCAGAACAAGGCGCATCTAATAAAATAGCATCAAATGTATTTGGTAACCATGTGCCAAATACTGCTGCATCAAAATGCGTCAGTGCAACATTTTTGATGCCACAGCGTTGAATATTTGCATGAAGCATTTTAATTCGGCTAGAAGAGTACTCATTAGCAATGATTAAACCTTGGTTATTTACTGCTGCAGATAATTGCGTAGTTTTTGAGCCTGGCGCAGCTGCTGCATCTAACAGTGTAGGATTGTCAGTTGCTTTAAAATGGTGGAGCAGGGCTGATACCGGCATCATTGAACTGGCTTCTTGAACATAAAATAGCCCAGCTAAATGCTCTGCGCTATTACCTAATGGAATGCTGTCATTATCATTTTCTATCCAAAAACCTGCTGTACACCATGGTATTGGTGTTAACAGCCATTGTTTGCTAGCAGCGATTAATAAAAAGTCTTCAATACTTATTTTCAGTGTATTGACTCGAATAGCTCGACGTAATGGACGACGGCAAGCCGCTTCTAATTCATTAATATCTAAGTGCAAGGGTAAAATTGTTGCCATCTTCTCAAGAAAGTCAGCAGGTATAAATGTATTGCTATCCATTAGTTTCCTTACAAGGCTATGCTTAATCTAGGCATAGTTGTTTAATTTTAATTGTCTAATTATTGTGTGGTATTTTAAGTTTCCATTGCAGCCAGTCTTCATCCATTTCTGTTTTCAGAGAATAAACTGCGTTGTTTTTACTGGCTGGTTGTAGCTTTTCATCGTCAGGGGTGCTCATGCTAATACCGCCTTTAACTAAAGAGGTTAATGACGTTGATGTTAGCGCTATACCTGTAATCCCGATATCTAGGTTAAAGCCAGAGGCTGGCCAAAAAATGCTGTTTTTACGGATTAAATGCGCATATTCTGGGTAGATATTAAGCAGGATTTCCACACCATCGGCATCTTTTTGCAAACGCTTCTCTGTGACTTCACCGATCTGGATTTGTCTATGATAAACAGGACTCGCGACATCTGTGCTGCCAGCATTATCTGCTAATAATACCACTGTCAGGCCTTGTTGTTCTAATGCTAATGTTGGCGCAGCGCTTTCCCCTTTAAAGCGGGTTGTTTTTTGGCCACTTCCTGGTTCTGTATTGAGATAAACACCGCTGATCAAAGTAGACAAATTCTTAGTCCCTGATAAAGATATTTCACTTCTTACAATCCAAAAACGCGTGCCTTGTTTTGCTATTTTATCAAAATACTGGTTATTGATTTCTAAAGTGGCGATAACATTGTTTTGGTTATCCAATGACAATTCACTTATTTCACCAATATCTAAGCCTTTTAGCTTAACCTTATTGCCGACTTTTAAGTCGTATGCATTATCAAAGATCAGATTTATCTGCTGTACTGGCTGCGTTGCTTGGGTTTTATTATCAAATAAACGATATTGTCCTGAACTAACTTTGTTGTTAACTGCAACATTAGAAAACCCTAAGGAAATGCCACCTGCCGCGATAGATAGTAACGAGTCAGCATTAACTTCAAGGCCTGAAACACCAGCATTGACTTGGATACCGCTGCTGTTCCAAAAAATAGTCTTGTTGTTAATTAAGTGTTTGTATTTAGGATCAATTTGTATATTAGTTTGCATTAAGCTCGAATCATGTAATTTAACACTGTTGACCTCTCCTACTTTTAATTTTTGATAATAGACAGGTGAGCCCGCGCTAACGGTTGGAGCTTCTTTACTTAATAAAGACAGTTTGATTGGTGCTGTAAACTTATGTTTACCTAACTTAGCCATTTCCTTTGTTGCGTAAAGGTAAAAAAGACTATTGTTTTTAATAGGGCTATCTTTGTCAGTCTTGGCTGTACCTGGTGGGTTATAAAGTGCAACACCGCCTTGAATAACATTTTGTAGCGGGGCACTACTCACCTCAAGACCTTGCAAAGAAGCTTTAACATTCACGCCGCTTAACAGATGAAATTTACTTTTATTGGTAATTAAATAAGCATATTCATCTTTTATACTCAATAATGCTTCTATATTTTGGTTATCCGAGGTTAATTTTATTGATGCTATTTTACCAATGGTTAACCCTTTATAACTCACTTGTGCGCCTTCTGTTAAACCATTTGCTTGGTCTGCTCGCAGCTTAATTAATAAATCATCTTTTGCTGAAGCGCCATTTTTACTGATGGTAAAAGTAGTTTTAGCTTGTTCATTTTGGTAATTATCAGAGTGATTAAAACTAATAAAGTCACCGCTAATTATATTGCCTAAATTTTCAAGTTTAGAAAATGAAACAGAGGTTTTCTCTACCCAGAATGTCGCATTTTCTGTCACCAAGTCAGCATAAGCAGGGTTAATTGTTGCTTGAGCAATAAACTGTTGCTTTTCTGTATCATAATCAATGCTATTTAAACGTCCGATACCATGGCCTTTAAATAAAATCCCTGCATTCTTTGGTAGGTTATTTGTGTTGTTTAGTTTTAAAGTTATATTTAAACCTTGTTTAGCTTCTTTAATATTATCGTAGAGCTCATATACTTTATTTTCAGTCAAAGGAGAAGACGATTCAGGGCTATTGAATGTGATGCCGCCTGCAATTAAAGTGGTTAAACTATCTAATGAAAAATCTATTCCTGCACGGGAAATGTTGGCATTTAACCCACTGATATTCCAGAACTTACTGTTTGCTTTGACTAGATGGCTATATTTCTTTTCTATAAAGGCTTGGATACTGACAAACTCACCTTGTTTATCCAGTTTGACACTGGCTATTTCCCCAACATGTATTTTTTTAAAAAAGATCGGGGTACCAACATTAATAGATGCCGCACTTTTACTTTTTAAGTTAATTAATAGTGCGTTGTCAGGTATCGATATTGGTTGCTCTACAGTTGCGGTGAATGAAGTGGCTGGTTCTCCATCTCCCGGTAATAGTTTTATATAACTACCTGAAAATAAAGTATCTAGACCGGAGATAGAGGTCAACGTGGCCTTTGGATATACTAGCCAAAACTTACTATGTTGTTTTAATAAAAAGGTGGCGTGTGATTCAATTTCCGCAATGACATTAACACCATTGTTTTCATCAAGCTGAATCTTTTTAACCGTCCCTACACTCACACCTTTATAACGGATCTTGGTTTTATCAACGATAATGCTGGCTGCATTGGTAAAATGGATACTGATTTCCACATTTTTGTGGGTTAGATTTTGAAATATAATCCAAATCGCCAATATTGCGGCAATAAATGGTAGAAACCAAATCGGTGAAATTGACCTTGATTTCACAACATCAGGTTGAGTGGAAGCGTTATTTTGCATTGATATTTTTGTCCCAAATTAAGCGAGTATCAAAACTCTGTGCCGCAAATAATGTTGTAATAACGACGATAGTAAAAGAAGTAGCTGCTACACCAGGGTAAACGGATAAAAGGTTACCTTTATCAAATACCGCCATCATAATTGAAATAACAAACAAGTCTAATACTGACCATCTACCAATCCAATCAATAATATTATAAGCGAGTAGTTGTTTGGAAGGATTTAATTGCCATTTAAAGTGAACCACTAATGATATAAAAAACAAAGCGACTATCTTCAATATAGGTACAAGAATAGAAGCGATGAATACAATTAAAGCTATCCCAGGCATACCCGTATTAATTAACGATAAAATACCTGAGAAAATAGTATCGGGGTAGGGAGTGTTATTTTTCAATAAGTAAGTAATAGGGTATAAATTTGCAGGGATCACAAAAATAAATGCAGTAAATAATAATGCCCATGTTTTTTGTAAACTATGCTTGATACGTGGTGAGATCGGCGTATCACAAGATGGGCAACGAGCCTCTCCCGCTTGAATTGGTGAGGCTTCACCACACATTCGGCAGAGTTGCCAACCTTGTTGCATTGCGCTTTTGCCAGGTTGTAGTGGTTTATTCATGATGTAAATATTTCCAAAAATGTGCGTTTTCATATTCACTTAGCATACTCATATTTAAAATGAGCAATGCAACAAGGAAATACAAGCCACTATTATAATATAAATCGGCATAGGCATTTAGTTTAAATACGGCCACCATAAAGCTTACTAAGTACACTTCTAGCATTGACCAGTGGGTTAGCAATCGCGTTAGTTTTAACACCGGTGAAAGTAAACTTGGTCGTTTTTTAAGTAACATACAACTACTACTAAAACACATACAAGCAGCTAATAGTGTAGGCGCCACTATCGAACAAAACAGTACAACAAATGCAACAATAGGCGCGCTATCAATTAATAGTATGGCACCTTGAATAAGTGTTGTTTGTTCCGTTATCCCTAATAAATAGACGGAAACCAATGACAAGGTAAAAGCAGGTGCTGATACTAATAAGGTGGCTAGCGATAGCGCAAAGATTCTATATTCATTACATTGTTTGCCCTTATAAAGGGGATGTTGGCAACGGCTACATTTAGCTACATAGCCACTTTCTATTGCCGAGTACTCTGTAACGAGGTCACAATGCGCACAAATAATCGTTTTCATGTTTATTTATCAGTAATTTTTCATATGGGTAAGATAGCAAACTAATTTTAAGACCACAAAATTTGCATTATTCGCACAGTAATAGTACTGTATATATAATCATGCTTATGAAGGCGGTTTAGTTGTTTTATTAAGCAGATATGAAGATTACATTATGTTTAACTTGTAAAAAATAAGAGGCCACCGTGGCAGTCATCATTAAATACATTGTAGAAAGAAAAGGTGTTGAAAAAATGACCTTTACCAGTAAGAAAGAAGCGGATGCATACGATAAAATGCTCGATAGTGCAGATCAAATTGCATTATTTTTGAGTGACAGTCCAGTTTCACTTGATGACCAACAATTAGAAGAGATTGGTTTGTACGTTGCAAGTAATAAAGATGTATTACAAAACCTATTTAAAGGGCAATTGTATAAAGCTGATAAGAGTGACAAAGAAGAATCATAAATTACGATAATATTAGGGATAATAAATTCACATTGTTCCCTTTTATTATGATGCTGAATCCTTTAACATACGTTCCTCATTTTTTAATTAAATACATATGCTTTTTGGTTGGAAGCATCACTGTGAGGAATTAGCATGCCAATTATTACTCTTCCCGATGGAAATCAACGTCAATTCGAAAACACTACTTCTATAATGGAAATTGCTGCGGATATCGGCCCAGGCTTAGCAAAAGCTTGTATCGCTGGACGTGTTAATGGCCAACTTGTTGACGCTTGTGATCCTATTGAAACCGATGCTGAAGTAGCGATCATCACTAATAAAGATGATGAAGGTTTAGAAATTTTACGTCATTCATGTGCCCATTTATTAGGACATGCAATTAAACAATTGTATCCTGAAGCAAAAATGGCAATCGGACCTACCATTGATAATGGTTTTTACTATGATGTTGACTTAGACGTTACCATCAATGATGTAGAGTTAGCTAAAATTGAAAAACGCATGCAACAGTTAGTTAAAACAAACTATCAAGTTGTTAAAAAGAAAGTAAGCGTTGAAGAAGCCGTTGCTGTCTTTAAAGAGCGTAACGAACCTTATAAATTAGAAATTCTTGAAGGTATTGATAAAGACGATCGTCCTGGTTTATACCATCACGAAGAATATATCGATATGTGTCGTGGCCCACATGTACCAATGATGAAATTTAGTCAATGGTTTAAATTAATGAAAGTATCGGGTGCGTACTGGCGTGCAGATTCAGATAATAAAATGCTGCAACGTATTTACGGCACAGCATGGGCTGACAAAAAACAATTAAATGCTTATTTAAAACGTCTTGAAGAAGCTGCGAAACGTGACCATCGTAAAATAGGTAAACAGTTAGATCTTTACCATATGCAAGAAGAAGCACCAGGTATGGTATTCTGGCATCCAAACGGTTGGACTATTTTCCGTGAGCTAGAAAGTTATATTCGTGAGCAAACGGTTGCCTTTGGTTATCAAGAAGTGAAAGCACCGCAGATCTTAGATCGTTCTTTATGGGAGAAATCAGGTCACTGGGATAAATATAAAGATGGTATGTTCTGTACGTGTAGTGAAAACCGCGACTATGCAATCAAACCAATGAACTGTCCAGGTCATGTGCAGATTTTTAATCAAGGTTTAAAATCATACCGTGACCTTCCATTACGTTTATCTGAGTTTGGTTCATGTCATCGTAACGAACCATCAGGCTCTTTACATGGTTTAATGCGCGTACGTGGCTTTACACAGGATGATGCTCATATCTTCTGTACAGAAGAGCAAATTCTTGAAGAAGTATCTGCGTGTATCAATATGGTTTTTGAATGTTATAAAACATTCGGCTTTGAAGATATTGTCGTTAAATTATCTACTCGTCCAGAAAAACGTGTGGGTGATGATGCTACATGGGATAAATCTGAAGCTGCTTTAGCACATGCATTAGACGAAAATAATGTTAAATTTGAATATTTACCAGGAGAGGGAGCTTTCTATGGACCAAAAATTGAATTTACTTTATATGATTGTTTAGGTCGTGCGTGGCAATGTGGTACAATACAATTAGATTTTTCAATGCCTGGTCGTTTAGATGCGTCTTATGTTGGAGAAGATAACGAACGACATACTCCTGTAATGATCCATCGTGCTATTTTAGGATCGTTAGAGCGTTTTATCGGTATTTTAACCGAAGAATATGCAGGTGTTTACCCTACATGGTTATCGCCTCAACAAGTCGTTGTAATGAATATTACTGATAAACAGTCGGATTTTGCTACAGAAGTAGTAAATAAATTGAAAAAAGTGGGTATTAGAGCCATTTCGGACTTGAGAAATGAGAAAATAGGCTTTAAAATCCGCGAGCATACATTGAAGCGTATTCCTTACTTGCTTGTTGTGGGTGACCAAGAGGTCGAAGCAAACGAAGTTGCAGTAAGAACACGTAAGGGTGATGATCTTGGTAAAATGCAAGTTGACAATTTTGTTGAACATGTAAAACAAGAAATCATGGCTCGTTCATAATTTTAATTACTCGGAGGAATTTGTTATAAAAGGTGCAAAAAAAGGCCCTCAAACGGCCAACAAACATCGTCTAAACGATGAAATAACTGGTACTGAAGTACGTCTTTCTGACGCGGAAGGCAAACCTGTAGGTATTGTCACTCTAAATGAAGCTAAAGATATGGCTTTCGAATCTGATTTGGATCTTGTTGAAATAAGTCCAAACGCGGAGCCACCAGTTTGTCGCATCATGAACTATGGCAAATTTCTTTTTGAAAAGAGTAAATCCGTGAAAGAACAGCGGAAGAATCAGAAACAGGTTCAGTTGAAGGAAATAAAATTCCGTCCTGGGACTGATGATGGCGATTATCAGGTAAAACTACGCAGCCTGACTCGCTTTCTTGAAGAGGGTAACAAAGCCAAAGTAACGCTACGTTTTCGTGGTCGTGAAATGGCGCATCAATCACTTGGTATGGAATTACTAAATCGCGTTAAAAACGATTTAGTTGATATCTCTACTGTTGAATCTTTCCCTAAGTTGGAAGGTCGACAAATGGTGATGGTACTTGGCCCTAAACGTGCTAGCTAAGGCATAAAGAAGTATTGAAGTGCGGATATGAGAATATTCGCATTATTTACTCGCCTTACTGGTTTAATTTAAATATTTTAACAATGCGGAGTTCGCAATGCCTAAAATGAAATCTAACAAAGGTGCTGCAAAGCGCTTTAAAAAGACTGCTTCTGGTGGTTTTAAACGTAAGCAATCTCACTTACGTCATATCCTTACTAAGAAATCTACTAAACGTAAACGCCACCTACGTGCTCAAAGCATGGTAGCAAAAGTAGACGTACCTAGTATTAACAGAATGTTACCATTCGCTTAAGTAAGGAATATATAAAATGCCAAGAGTAAAACGCGGTGTACAAGCTCGTGCACGCCATAAAAAAGTCTTAAAACAAGCTAAAGGTTATTACGGAGCTCGCTCACGTGTTTATCGCGTAGCAGTTCAAGCAGTAACTAAAGCTGGTCAATACGCTTACCGCGACCGTCGTCAACGTAAACGTCAGTTCCGTCAACTATGGATTGCACGTATCAACGCTGCATCTCGTTTAAGCGGATTATCTTACAGCCGTTTCATCAATGGTCTTAAAAAGGCTTCTGTTGAAATCGATCGTAAGATCTTAGCTGACATTGCTGTATTTGATAAAGCAACATTTGCACATTTAGTAGAAGTTGCTAAAAAAGCGCTAGCTTAATCATTTTTTGATTAGCAATATTGGGAAGGAGACATTATGTCTCCTTTTTTTTGCTTTAAATTTACTCGCTAGCTTAATAATCTCATCTAATACCAATCTAAGTAACTAATCTAATACCAATCTAAGCGGAGTAGTATTGACATTCTCTTCGGGGCGGTGACTTTAGTCTCCCTGCTTGCGTCAAAATAAAAAGCCAAAACAAACTTTATCTAAATAAAATGCAACACGGTAACTATCTAAGCGGAGTAGTATTGACATTCTCTTCGGGGCGGTGACTTTAGTCTCCCTG
>NZ_JBAKAZ010000017.1:0-53442 GCF_038155185.1 Psychromonas aquatilis | reverse complement strand
CAGTCATTTTTCCTGCGCAAAATTTAGATCACTTATTTAATATAATTGGTATAACAATGCTAAGCCATTAACATTCAGGATAGAAGGGGCTTTTATTAAGTCGCTCTAGGTAGCTTCCATTGTTCGCAATAGGTTATGAATTTTTTTAAAACAGGGCTTTGATATTTTTCTTTATGCCAAACAAGGTATAAGTCACGCGACATATCAATATCAATGCTTAAAATAACTAAACGTTTATCTTGTAAAGCGTGATAGGCAGCAATACGAGACATACAGGATAAACCTAACCCTGCAGCACAACAATTGATGATTGCCTCGGTTGAGCTTAGCTCAAAGGCGATGTGAAGGCCTGGTATATATTGCCCGATATGATCAATGAAGAAGCCTCGCGTGCCCGATCCGGGTTCACGTAAAATCCAAGTTTGTGACTTTAAGTCTTGCAGTGTGACGCGCTGATTAACTAATGCGTGTTGTGGATCGCAAACGATCACCATCTCATCTTTTAACCAAGGTTGTATATGTAATTGTTTATCAATTAATAACCCTTCGACCAGTGCTATATCTAACTCATAATCTATTAGCTGTTGGCCAATGCTGGTACTGTTGTCGATGCATAGGGATTGGTCATGATGATCAGTATGTTTTTTAAACTCAGATAGGATGAGTGGTACAAGATGGTTTCCTACTGTATTACTAGAGCCAATACGTAATTTACCCTGAAAGTTTTGATTATCGAATAAGCTGGTTATCGCCTGACTTCGTTCTATTTGTTCGTCTGCTAAAGGCAATAATGCTCTACCCATTTCATTAATTAATAAGCGATTATTGGCACGCTCAAATAACTTATGGCCAAGCTGCTTTTCTAATTCAGCCAGCGCCATACTGACCGCCGGTTTACTTAAAAACAATTTCTCTGCTGCATTAGTTAAGGTTTTTTCTTGTGTGATAGTAATAAATACATGTAATTGCTTAAGCGTGATATTCATAATTAGCCACAGTTTTTATAGGATAGAGTTGTTGAAAGCGTAAATTACTGGCAATGATAATACTGGATTGGCATCTTAAAGGTAAGTTTTTGCTCAGTATAAACTGGCTCAAGATAGCTGACGCTATTAATAAGTCATTTTGTAGTGAGCCAAAATCATCAATAAATAAGTCGTTAAGAGCATAACTGGAAGGGGCAAGCCGATTTACTCTGCTGCTTTTATCTGACTTAATATTTCTTGTGTTGCAATTTTAGGGCTTTGTGCGTGGCAAATAGCAGAGACTAAGGCAACGCCGTCAACACCTGTTTTAATGATTTGATCAAGATTACCCGGGTTAATGCCGCCAATGGCAACGATTGGGAACTTAGACTTTTTAAGTGCGCCATATAAGCCTATTAAACCCCATTGTTTTTTTATATCGGTTTTTGTGGGAGTGGAGTAAATGGCACTTAAGCCGATATAGTCTAGCGGTAAAGCATTTGCATCAAGTAACTGTTGGTCGGTTTCCACAGATAAACCTAACAACTTTGTCGGACCAATAAGCTGACGAGCAATGCTCGCGGGCATATCCGATTGGCCTAAATGTACTCCATCAGCATCAACTGCTAATGCAACATCCACACGGTCGTTAATAATAAGTGCTACGCCAGTGCCTTCTAATATTGCTTTTACTGCTTGCGCTCGTTTTATGAAGGATTGAATATCATTCCCTTTTTCTCTCACTTGTACCATAGTGACACCGCCGGCTACGGCTTCTTTGACGACGTGAACAAGTGTTTTTAGGTCTTGTTGATCATCGGTGACTAAATACAAACGATATGGGCTCATGACTTTTCCTGTGTGAGGTGCTCGTTGATATAAATAAGATACAAGCAGAATCTTAGTAAGGAGTTTATCTAGTTCTGCTGTATCTTCAAAACATTATTATATTTAATGCTTTATATTTTAAGCTTTTAGCTTTCAAAGTTAAACATTTAAACGCAGGTGTTCAATAATTGCCGATTCATCTAGCTGATATAGGGTATCAAGTAAGTTAACTTGCAAGCTGCCTGGGCCTAGCGAATTTTTTGCCGCTAATTCACCTGCAATACCTAATATTGCCGCAGCAGCTAATCCTGTTTTTTCGCCAATGGCAGCAAAGGCTCCTGTTAAAGCACTCAAACTACAACCCATCCCTGTAATATGTGGCATCATGGCATGGCCATTGTGTAAGGAAATCACTTCATTTGAGTTAACGATATAGTCTGTTTCCCCAGAAATAACCACATTACAGTGATATTCTTTAACGAGCGAGTGAGCTGCATCGAGTGCCATATCACTGCTATCCATTGCATCCACTCCTTTACTTTGAGCTTGTGCACCAGCGAGTGCAATTACCTCTGAGGCATTAGCTCGAATAATTAAATGTTTAGCAAGGTGTGCGATTTGGCGAGAGGTTTCAGTACGCAGTTTACTCGCACCACAACCTACAGGATCTAAAACGACTACTTTGTCATTGAGGTTAGCTTGTTCAACGGCGTAGATCATTCGTGGCACCCATTGGCTGTCTAGCGTCCCTATATTAATCACTAGCGCGCCACAAAAAGACATCATTTCAGCCATTTCTTGACGTGAGTGAGCCATGATTGGGGAAGCGCCAATAGCTAATAATGCATTTGCTGTGTTATTCATTACAACATAATTTGTGATGTTAACAACAAGAGGCTTTTGAGCTCTTAATGTCGCTAATGCATCGTTGATTAATGTTATCTTCTCTGTATTTTTCATTGTTTATCTCTATCATCAATTTGTTTATTAGCATCTAAGCCTTGTTGCCAAAAGGCTACTTCCATTCGAGTTGCTGTTCTAAATACGTTTATAAGCTGTTGGCCTCGTTGACTATCTAACGGTATTTCAGCTAATAGTTGATCAAAGTGCTCGGTACTTTCCTGTATGCTTTTTTGAAATTCATCGCCGCTATATAGCTCAATCCAACTAGCAAACTCATTGTCTTCTACTTTAGTATTTTCATGGTTGATTAAGTATCGGCCAATTTCTGCATAACCTATGGAACAAGGCGCTAAAGCTGCGTATAAAGTCACTAAGTCACCGCTCATACCTGCATCTAATACATAACGGGTATAAGCAACAGTACCAAAGTCTTCATCTTCCGCTTCTAAGTCAGTTTCTGTTAAACCCCAATTCTTACAATAAGTTACATGATGATTTATTTCACCGTCTAATAAAGTATTTACTGCCGGTAATGCTTTACGCATATCGCTGAGTGAGTTGGACTTGTAAATCGCTAATGCATAGGCACGAGCGTATTGTTTTAGAAATAAAAAGTCTTGCTTTAAGTAATGTAAAAAACACTGTCGATCCAAACTTCCATCTGCTAGTTTCATCACAAATGGATGAGTAATATAGGTTTGCCAGTCAGGTAAACAAGCGTTAATTAAGTCTTGATGTTTCATCGTTTGGTACTCCGTAATTAATCAAATGTTGGCATGTAATCTTTCGCTTTAGGCAGGCTTTTAATGAGTTTATTGTCAAACATAAATTGCGCATAATCATCATAGCGTTTCAAGTCAACCGCGGCAGGACGGAGGGCAAAACGAGTTAATGTATCATTCCAAGCTCTTTTATTAAGCTCATTGTCTAAAGTGTCTGGAGCATAGTTTACAAATTCATTCCATGCTGCTTGAGGGTGATTCATAATATAGATAGTGGCTTGTTGTAATGCTTTATTGAAAGCATTGATCATCGCTGAGTCATAGTTATTTGCATTAGCTACAAAAACAAGTTCATCATACGCTGGCACGCCATGTTCTTCAGGGAAGAAAGATTTTGCTTTGAAGCCTTCTAATAACAGTTGGTTTTCTTCGAAGTTGCGTAAGCCACCCCAAATGGCATCAACTTTACCAGAGGCCAGTGAACTAGAAAGCGCCCAGCCGACATTAATAATTTCTATGTCAGAAAAAGCTAACCCTGCGGTTTCTAACATTCTGCCTATCGTTGCTTCTTCACTACCTGAAAAGGCAATACCAACTTTTTTGCCTTTAAAGTCAGCTAATGTATTCATTTTATCGTTATCTAATACCATTAATGTATTTAATGGCGTTGCAATTAACGTCGCTGAGCGTACTAAAGGCAAAGATTCTGCAATATCAAGAATTAAATTTGGTTGGTAAGTAATTGCTAAATCTATATTACCTGCGGCAACAAGCTTTGGCGGCATACTTGGATCAGCAGGTTCCTGAATCACCACCTCTAAACCCTGATCTTTAAAGTAGCCTAGTTGTTGGGCGATCACGATCGGGCCGTGGTTTGGGTTAACAAACCAATCAAGCATCAAGGTTACTTTTTTATCAGCAGCTTGAGCTGAAAATGAAAGTAATGTTGCTATGATGAGTAAAGGTTTAATTAAAAAGTGTTTGGTCATGGTAGATCTTTCCTTGTAAGTTAAAAAATAAAATGAACATTCCATTTTGTTAGTGTTGCCATGGGATCAGTCTGTCCAAGCACTTATCCGTTATAAAATAAAGACAGACTGAAATAGCTGACAGAATAAATAATGCAGCAAACATCTCGTCAATTAACATTCTTGCATTAGCTTGTAGCATCAAATAGCCAAGTCCTTCACTAGAGCCAACCCATTCACCGGCGACGGCGCCAATTGGTGCGATCACCACTGCGACTCTAATGCCTGATGCCAATGTTGGTAAGGACGCTGGAAGTTGGATATGACGAAGTGTTTGCCATTTTGTTGCTTGCATTGTCTGAACTAAGTCAAGGTAGCCTGTTGGGGTGTTTTTCAGTCCGTCATAACAACAAGTCACCACTGGGAAAAAGATAATCATAGCGGCCATCACTATTTTTGATGTTATTCCGTAACCTAACCAGATCATCAAAATAGGGGCGATTGCAAAAACTGGAATCGCTTGACTGGCGATTAATATTGGTAGTAGCCATTGTTTAATGGGTTTAAACAACAGCATTTGTAAAGCAAAAAATAACCCCATGGATAAGCCTAATAACAGGCCAAGTACTATTTCTTGAGTGGTCACCCAACTGTGTTTAAGTAGCACATCGGAGCGAGCAATTAATCGTTCAAAAACAGCAAGTGGTTCCGGTAAGATGAAAGCAGGTAATTTGAAGATCATGACAATTGCTTGCCAGGTAACCATTAACATAAATAAGGTTAAGGCAGCTCTAAAAAATTTATTGAATGGTTTCTCTGCAGGTTTAATATGTGGCGTTAGCTGAGTCAAAGGCGTTAACTTATCCATGTATTTTCTCCGGATTGTTTGGCTGAATATCGCTTTGCTCTAAACTCTCGATAATGTTTTGTTGTAATAAAGCGGTTTCTTCAGAAAATGCGCGAGGAGCTACTGTATCTGGTAACGTCAAGACCTTAGCGGAAGCGGGTTGTCCCTGTAGAATATATAATTGATCTGCTAAACGAATTGCTTCCTGTGGTTCATGGGTAATCAATATAACGGTTTTATCTTTTAATAATTGATGGGCTAAATTTTGTAATTTATGACGAGTTACTGCATCTAATGCAGAGAAGGGTTCATCCATTAATACGACTGGTTTGTCTTGCATCAGTGTTCTTGCCAGTGCGACTCGTTGACGCATTCCACCTGAGAGGTTTTGTGGGCGCTGTTGTGCTTTATCAGCAAGGCCAACTTGTTGTAATAAGTAAGTTGCCTTTTCTACTTGTTGCTGTTTTTGTTGTTTGTTTTTTTGTCGCGACCGTTGAGAAAACTTATCGCTTAACAAGACATTTTCTAAGACCGATAACCAAGGCATTAATAAGTCTTGTTGTGCCATATAAGCAACTTGCCCCTGTAACGGTATTTGATTGCTAATACTTAAGTCACCATTCCAGACCACTTGCTCATTGATAATCCCTGCAAGGTAACGGAGAAGGGTTGTTTTACCACAACCGCTTTGTCCTAAAATACAAGTCCACTTTGAACAGGGGATATGCATATTGAGCTTGTCTAAAACAGGCTGTTTACTATTTAAGTAATGCAAATAACCATCATCAATAACAATGCTGGGTGCATTTTCCTTCATTTTTTGACTATCAGAGTGGATCATAATTGACTCTGATGTAATTGATAAAAGTGATGAACTGGGCCACGTCCTTCACCAATATTAAGTTGGTCTGCATGTTTTAATGCTTCAGTAATGTATTGTTTTGCTAACCTGACTGCTGTGTTTAGCGGATACCCTTGCGCTAAGTAAGAAGCAATAGAGGCTGATAAACTACAGCCAGTCCCATGGTTATTGCTGGTAGCAACTCGCTTAGCCTTAAGTTGCTCCACTGTATCTTCCGTAATTAATAGGTCATTACTGTTTTGGTCGTTTTCTAATTGTCCGCCTTTTAAGAGCACGGCCTTTGCGCCCACTTCACGTAATGCAGGCACCATAGTGAACATGCCTTCTTGAGCACTCGGTGTTTCAATATCAATTAATGCAGCTCCCTCTGGTAGGTTGGGAGTGATAATATCGGCAAGGGGAAATAAAACATTTTTTAAGGTATCAATCGCTGATTTTTCTAATAAAAGGTCACCATTGGTTGTCACCATCACAGGGTCAACGACCAAAAACGCTGGGGCGTACTGTTTCAGCTTGTTAGCCACTAATTGGATAATGTCAGAGTCTGCTAGCATACCGACTTTAACGGCAACAATATTTAGGTCACTAAAGACTGCATCAAGTTGTGTTTCTACATGTTGTAGTGGAATGGAAAAAATATCGGAAACACCTAAGGTGTTTTGGGCCGTGATCGCGGTAATAACTGAGCAAGCATAACTGCCTGTTGCAGAAATAGCTTTAATATCTGCTTGTACGCCTGCACCTCCGCCACTGTCAGATCCGGCAATGGTTAATACGATAGGTGGCTTAGCCGATGATTTTAAAGGGGTAGTAGGTGTTGCTGTTAATTGAGTCATCACTGCTCCGAATAAACGCATCGAAACTAATGAAACCCCAACAAAAGACAGACCAGTATTCTATGGGAAGTTTTTTCATAGTTCCCTGCGCCAGTACTAACTGTATCAGGTTCAACGGGTATCTATGCAATACTATCCAGTTTCGCAAACGTTCTCAGCCTTCGGCTCCCCGACTATTTGTGTGGCAAATGATAACAACTTTAAGTGAAAGTGCAATGCGCATATTAATAAACAATATACGGATTGGTTTATTTGATACTTTGTTCTTAAATAACAAAGCTTTAGAAAGAGGGAAACTCTACCTATGAAAGTAGAGCGTTAGGTTTAATTAAAACTAATTAGATTGATTAATACGGGCTTTAAATTGATCACGGGTTTTTTGGTCGGCTTTGCTATACCAATAATCGAGCATTTTGCCGGCAACTTCGCCTTCAGTTTGGCCATTTTCAGGGATGATAATGGAAGCGACTTGATTTAATGAGGCAGGTTGTTCTGTTTGATTATATACACGCATTTCTGCGACCAGATCTCGGTTAAATTGAATACCATTTTTCATCAATTTACCTTGTTCAAAAGACACTGCATTACCGTTACTATCTGTTAATGTTAACGCTGGTTGCTCATTAAATTGTGCTACTTGTTTATCTGAGTCTAGTCTTGGTAAGCTCAGTGTATAGTCTTGGTTTTCTCCATCAAAGGTCATTAAAATAATATCGGTATTGAAATAGGTAATTTCACCTCCATTACGATAATTTCCTTCATATTGAAAAGCAATTTGGTTCTTACCATCCTTTAAGGTGATTGCTTTTTGCTGTTTAGCTTCCGCACCATTAATAACTTCTAATGTTACTTGAGAAGGGACTGTTAAATTAATCTCTGCTATCACTTGTGGGCTTAGTGCTGCCATCAAAGTAAGAGGTATTATATTCGATCGTTTCATATTGAGTGCCCATGATGATTAAATAGATGAGTGGGATATTGATCAATGAACTATTGGTTGAGCTTTACATAAAGATGAATATCACCTAGTTCAAAAATCAGCGAAATTATCCGTTTAGCTAATGATTAAGTTTTAATTTACCATGAAAAAAGCACTCTGAAGAGTGCTTTAAAAGTGTATCGCTTTAATCAATATTTAGAAGCCGTAACGTGCGCCTACTTGTAGCTCATTTTCACGACCTTGACCGCTAGAGTTATCGTTGTTTAATGCGAACTTGTAGCTGCCGTATACCGCAAAGTTACCCATATAACGCGCGTATTCAACGCCGATAAAGTTTGTATCTAGTGCATCAATATCATCCGCTGAGTAGTAGCTGTAGCTTGTATTAATCATGTTTTCTTGATTGTCACCAAAGTAATAAGCTGCAAATGCATCTACTGCGACAAAATCAGAATCTGCAATCCCAGCAGCTGAAATATCACCTGTCATACCCATCGCAGATAAGTAAATGTCACCTTTAGAGTAACGTGCAGCGACTAGGTAAGAGTTTGATGTTTCAGTGTCAGTATCATTGCCATACTCTTGATCACTGCTTGTTAAACCAGCAGCTAGTTCAAGTTCACTTGTTAATTTGTATGCCGCCATTAAGCCAAAACCATCGGCTTCGTTGTTTGCATTCTTAGTGCCTGATGCTTGCAACATTAGACCATTATCTTCATAAATATAACGTAATGTATTTTTTGAACGGTCGGCTGACGTTTCTGTGTTTTCATTAATGTAGCCACTGAATGTTTCCGCTAAATCGGTGAAGTCAGTTAAGTAAGTCACAGCATTATTTTGATGACCGTAGATAAATGAACCTACTTTTGTTTCTGCACCCACATATAAGTGACGTGTATTTAAGTTAGCGTCATTGTCATCTTCATTTTCAGTGATTTCAAATTCGTAACGACCAAAAACAGTTAAGTCTTCGTTTAATTTATTTTTACCGTTTACATTTAAACGTACACGTGATTTATCAGAGTAATCGCCATCAGTAAGGTTACCACGTACTTCTACACGGCCACCAATATTGAATTCTTGAGTATCTGTTTTGTATAAATTTACAGCAGAAAGCGGAGCAGAGATGATAAGACCAGAAGTCATTGTTAGTAAATATTTGTTAAATTTCATATTTATCTTTCCTATTTTTTGAGGCATTTAAAGTTTGTCATATTTAAATGTTATAGTTTAGATGAGAAAAGAAGTGCTCATGAATGCTGCAGATGATCTGTAAACTGTCCATGTCACTTTAAATCACGCCAATCAATCTATATGAATTCATCCATTAATTCACAAATAAGTTAAAAATTTAATTTCCATGGTGATCTAAGTCGCAATTTTAAAATTAAATTGGCCTTTCTTATTATTGTGAAACTTGATCTTAATCGTTTAAATATTGAACCATCACTGGACTTAATAACAGTGATGGTGATCTTTGATTACTGAGCATATACTGCGTAAATCATCGCTATCTGTACTGATTTTTAGCAGAAATAACTATTACTTCTTAAACCAATCAACAGAAAAATCTGCTTTTACCTCGTAGTCTTGGCTGAGTTTTTCGATGCTATTTTGATCTGAAATTGCTTTAGCGTGTATCCCACTGGTAATGAATAAACTACTTATTCCTGCTGTATTTGCGCCAGCAATATCGTGCTCTAGACTATCGCCTACAGCTATTGCTTTATCCCATCCACCCACTAATGTTTTACACATTTTATATAATTCAAGCTGAGGTTTACCATGCCAATGCACTTTTCCCCCCATCTTTTGGTAGGCCATCGCTATCGATCCTGGGCAGGTTTTTAGGTTACCTTCTGGGGTCATCGCCACTAAATCAGGGTTGCTTACCACTAGCTCTAATTTATTTTGATACGCGATGGCTAAATCATCCATATAAGCATCAACACTACCTCTGTCTACACCGCAACATAGCACTAAGGTAGCATCATCAACTTTTGCTTCTGTGAGGCCGCAATCATCTAATACACTTTGATCGTTATCCCATGTGAAATGTAATGCTTTGCTGCCGAGCGATTTAAATTGACCGGTTTCGAAGTTATGGCGCATATGATCACCAGACGTTAAGACATCAAGGTATAAATCGCGTGAAATACCTGAGTCTGCTAAGCGCCCGTATGAAAAACTACCTGTTTTGCCACTATTCGATAAAATGACCACTTTTTTGTTGTTTTCTTTTAAAAAGTTTAAGGCTTCGATAGCTTCAGGAAAAGCTTTCCCACCATTATGTAACACTCCCCATTGGTCAAGAATGAAGGTATCAAAAGTATCGATAATATCGTTTAGTCCGCTGATCATTTTCACTCTATTTATCCTTATAATCTGATTGTTTATGAGTAAACTTAACATGATGCTTATGTTTTTAGCATCTTGTATTGAGAATTTTTATTTGCTCTTAATAACATCGCACTGTACTTACTTTTTTAACAGTAAATAAAGATTGTTGAAAATAAAATACTTATGTCATCAGAGTGTGCTGTTGTGATGGTCTTGATCACTTAGGTTGTTAACGACAAAGTCGATAAATGACCTTACCTTTGAAGATATATGACGCCGACTTGGGTAGGTAAGATGAACATCAATTTGTTGCTTTTGATAAGTTAGAAATAACTCGATTAATCGGCCTTCTTTTATTTCACCGTGTAAATTAAAAGAGGGGAGACGAGTAATTCCTTTCTGGCTAAACATAGGGCTATTTCTATTTCTGAGCTGTTGGTTAATACATGACTATCTACTTTTACAACGGATGATTTACCATTACTGTCTATAAATCTCCAAATGTTTGCTTGCTTTGATATTACTATAGCTAATGGTTTTATGATTGATTAATGCTTGTGGTGTTGTTGGTATGCTGTACTCTGCTAAATGGTCAGGAGAGGCAATACCCACGCCTTCAGTGTTTAAAAGTATTGAATAAGTCAGTTGGAACCTTCTAATTTATTGGATGTTATCAAAATACAGGCAAGTTATATGGAAACAATCATTATTGATTTACTAGCTTAATCAATAGCGTTACTTTATCTACAATGGAATTCACTTTTAAGGAAATGAAAAAATGAAAATATTAGGGTTTGCGGCGAGTAATAACAGTCAATCTATCAACAAACAATTAGTCACTTATTCAACACAGTTGGTTGAGGCTGAAGTAGAGATTCTAGATTTAAATGAATATGAAATGCCTATTTATAGTGCTGATAGAGAAATAGCATCGGGGGTTCCTGAGTTAGCTCAAGCTTTTTTTGACAAAATCACTAACGCTGATGCAATTGTTGTTTCTTTTGCTGAATATAATGGTTCTTATACTTCTGCATTTAAAAATATTTTTGATTGGGTTTCTCGTATTGAACAAAAACTATACCAAGGTAAACCTATGGTGTTACTGAGTACATCACCAGGGCCTGGTGGTGCTCAAAGTGTACTTGCTGGTGCGGTTGCGTCTTCACCTTTTTTTGCTGGCGATGTGAAAGCGAGTCTTTCAGTACCTAGTTTCTTTGATAACTTTGATGTTAAAGCTGGAAAAATATCTCACCCAGCACTTCAACAACAACTGCAAGATGCAATGAATACACTTACGGTTTAATTGTCTGTATTTGAGGTTTGTAAGGTGATAATTAGCAAGGAAGGCTGTTATCAAGTGCAATACTAATTGCTTCGCATACACGGTTATCTTTTAGTTTGTTATACCAATTATATTAAATAAGTGATCTAAATTTTGCGCAGAAAAAATGACTTAGTTTAAGGCGTAATTTGAGTTAAATAGTTGTTCTATTTGCGAAAATTACAACGAAGAAATAAGTTATTTTAGCAAGTAAAATAGATCAGTTAATTAGTGTGATTGGTATTATTTTTATCTGCAGTTAACGACTGGGATTAACATAATATTTTACAGTCTGCGCGCTAATAGGATAGGCAAAAAAATAGCTGATTCAGTTTTTTCACTGACCAGCTATTTTATTAAAGCAGTAATCTATCTATTAGTTTTTAGAATAACCCTTTTAAGGTTTCTCCTAGCTCTTTTGCTTCATCTTTTAAATCATCTTTAGAGATCTTTTTACCTGAAAGAATATCTTTTGCTTTATCATCTAATACTTGCTTCGCTTTATCTTGAACTGCTTGTTTCGCAGCTTCTACTTGTGCTTTTAAAGCGCCTTCAGTATCTAAAGTAAACGAAGGTTGATCAAAAGTTCCCTTAATGCGAAGTGGAATTGAAATACCCGAAAGATCTGCATAACTGGTACTTTCATCTTCTTTAGAAAGTGGTGTGATACCCAACTTATAATCAATTGACTCTTGAATCAGATTTGCTGCGCCGTTTCCATCTAAACGAATCACAGGAGAAAGCATAGTCAGTTTTTGATTTGTTGCGACCCCTTCCTTAACAGTGAAATCGCCAGTTAAAGATGCAAAGTCGGTTTTCTTAACCAGTTTATCGGGCTCAATGGTTTCGCCTTTAATTTTAGCTTTTATCACTCTAATCTCATAAGGAATATTAATACCGTATAACTCACCATTTACTATTTTAAAGTCACCAGTCGCATTCACGCCTTGTTTGAGTTTATCTGCGGCAAGGCCTTGACCATTAGCGGTTACATTAAGATTTGCAGTACCGCTTAATAAGTCAACTTGCGCGAGGTCTTTTAACAGTTGCATTAAAACAATATTGCTCGCATTAATCGTTGCTTGGTATTGATTTTTAGCTGCACTTTCATCTACCCAACCATTCACATTAACAGTACCGTCATATAAGTTCACTGTTAGCGGTTTAACCATTGCACGTCCGTTATTAACCGTTAAATTATTGGTGATTTTACCGACGTTAATATCTTCATATACTAGGCCGGCAATGGTTAAGTCACCTTTAATATCCAGTTCTTTAAGTATACTTAAGTCTGGTTCCGCTGATGATTCAGAGGCGCTATTATCAGCTGTTTCAACTTGCTCCTGATCTTGTTTTTCTGAACCTGTATCGGCAAGGTATGGATTTAAGTCCCATACATTACCTTGGAGGCTATAGCGAATTTCAGGAATAGCCTTTTGAACAACACTTATTTGGCCGTCTAATTGAATGTCATTTATCTTGGTTTTTAGCGATGTTAAATTAAGTTTCTGCTGTGCTAAGTCATAGCTGATATCACTATTAACAGTGCCTACTATTTGCTCATCACCTATCGCTGACAAGGTCAATTGGCTGGCCATTTCAAATTGTTTTATCAATATATTTTTAAAGTCTGTGACGGTTAATTCTTTAAAGGAGATATTAATGTCACCCTGAGCATCACCTGATACTTTATTTTTTACTTCAAAAGTATCGATAGTGGCTGTTTGCTTTTCAATGTTCATAGCCAGGTTGCTTTCTAGGTTGGTTTCTAGTTTATTATTTTGTAAAGCACTACCGGTCAGGCTACTGGTTAATGTCAGTTTACCCAGTGAAACTTGATTAAGGTTTTGGATATTGATATCGCTACTATTAACATAAACCGTGCCATCTAAAAACTCACCACTGAATGAGTTATTTAAAGTTATCGCTTTGATATCTAACTGCTTATCTTCTAGTTGATATTTGACGCCACTAGTAAAAGTAGTGTTTAAGGTACTGCCTGATAGCGCATCAGCTAGTATCTTACTTTCTATGGTCAGATTAGTTAAATCAATCGTAGTAAGCTGTGTATCCACAAAAATATCAGATTCTACTGATACGTCGGCTTGCAACTGATCATTCTTTAATGCTGTCGTTAAGCTGAAATGTGCTTTTTTACCTAAAGCAAATTCATTTAAGAGTAAGCTTTTTAAGGTAATTTGTTGAGACGCCGATGTTTGATGGTCAATGATATTGATTTCGGCATTGCTGATATTAATACCAGATAGTACAAATTTCGATAAATCGACTTTTTCTGATGTTGTAGTCGCTGGTTCTTCTTCTTTTACGGACTCTTCTGTTGTTGTTTCTGCTGTCGCTTCTGTTTCATTTTCTGCTTGCAGATTATCTAAGTTAGTTTGCCCATCTTTATTGGTAATAAAGTTAAATTCAACGCCATCTAAAATAATTTCACCAATTTGTAACTCACTAGAAAACAGAGGGAGTAAATCAATAGAGACAGACGCTTCTTTTACATTTAATAAGGTCTTTTCCTCAAAGTCAGCGGTGTTAGATAAAGTGAGCTCGCCACTTTTAAAACCTAATAATGGATATAGGCTCCATCCTAAGTCACCTGTTATGACTAAGTCTCTGTTGGTCTGTTGTTTAACTTGATCTTGTATTTGTTGTTTGTAGTCATTCGGATCAATAACCATGATCACAACGATCACTGCAAGTATGAGTAAGCTGAGCAGGCCGGCGGCAAATTTTAGAAACAATTTCATTAAAATTATCCTTACTAGAGAGAAAAAGAGGCGATTTTATATTACTTTATCAGTATAGACAGTGTAATAGGTTAAGCGTTCCGGATCATCTATTGTTTATTCAAACAATGGGTAGTTCAGTCGTATATTTAAGTTGTTGCATGGCAAAACTAGTATTAACGTCGGTTAAGCCGCTAACATCATTAACTAGCTTTTGATAAAACTGATCATAACTGCGCATATCTTTTACGATAACCTTTAATAGATAATCATATTCACCAGCCATTCTATAAAACTCTAAAACTTGTGAAAACCCCTTGACCTGCTGAACACAGTCTTGCAACCAACTATCTGAATGCTGCTGTGTTTTAATTTGCACAAAGGCAATTAACTCTAATCCAACTTTTTCAGCTGATACTAGCGCGACTTTTTTGTTAATAAATCCTTCATTTTCCAAACGTTTTACCCTGTTCCAGCAGGGAGTACTCGTTAAGTTTAATCTTTCTGAAAGTTGCTGGATGGAAAGTGATGCATCTTGTTGTAACAAAGCCATTAGTTTTTTATCTGTACTATCAAAATTCATAAGTTATTCACCGTGTTTAAAATAAATTTCTTTTATTTATTGTTTTTAAAGAAAATTATTCCATTTAAGTTGTTTATACAAGATTTTTTAGAGATTAATTCTCACTTTTAGTGGTTAAGATAAGCCTATTATCTTAATCGTTTTAGGGAGTGAAAATGTCACGTCAATGGGTTGCTAATGCTATTGCAAAAATTCAAGCTGATTTCCAACGCAGTGCAGATACACATTTAATTAAAGTTGATTTACCACGATTTACTGGCATTGATATTTATTTAAAAGATGAAAGCACTCATCCAACAGGTAGTTTAAAGCACAGGTTGGCGCGGTCTTTATTTTTATATGCACTTTGTAATGGAAAAATAACAGAAAATACTGTGATAATCGAAGCATCATCCGGTAGCACTGCCATTTCTGAAGCGTATTTTGCGCGATTGTTGGGCTTACGTTTTATTGCTGTGATGGCAAAATCCACCAGCTTACAAAAAATAAATGAAATAAAACGTTATGAGGGTGAATGTTTCTTAGTTGACTCTACTGATTTGATTTATGAAGCATCAGAAGAGTTAGCAAAACAGCTCAATGGTTATTATATGGATCAGTTTACGAATGCTGAGAGAGCGACTGACTGGCGTGGTAATAATAATATTGCCGACTCTATTTTTGAGCAAATGAAACTTGAGCCACATTGTGTGCCTAAGCATGTTGTGGTGAGTGCCGGAACAGGGGGAACAAGTGCAACCATTGGCCGTTATATTCGTTATAATCAATTACCCACAGAGCTTACCGTGGTTGATCCTGAAAACTCTGTTTTTTATGACTACTTTAAAACAGCCAATAACAAGTTACTTAATAAAAAAGTCAGTTTAATTGAGGGTATTGGTCGTCCACGAGTAGAACCATCATTTATTGCTTCGGTTGTTGATAATATGTTGCCTGTCGAGAACAAGGAGTCTATCGCAGCGATGTTGTGGTTAACCCAATTATTGGGTAAAAAAGTCGGTGCGAGTACCGGAACCAATATGGTAGGTGTCTTAAAAATTGCCCAAAAAATGCAAGCACAAGGAGAGCAGGGTGCCATTGTCACTTTATTATGTGACAGTGGTGAGCGTTATAGTGAAACCTATTATAATCCGCTGTGGGTAAAACAATATATTGGCGATATTAGCGAGCAGCAAGCAACACTGGTTTCAAACTTTAGTTAATCATGGTTGTTAAACCAACTTCTTTATTAAGTTCTGAATAGTTTCCCTTTATAAGGTGTATGGGCTGGAAAAACGTGCTTTATTTGTTGCTGATTTAATTGCCAGTGTTGTTGTAATGCAGCCGCTATCCAGTCAAAGCTATTGCTGGTAGGTTGCAAATCTCTTTGTTGGTAAAGCTGATCGTCGGCTAAACCAGGCCACTGACCTAATACTTGTCCTCCGTTAACTTTTCCACCGGCTAGAAATAGTGCGCTAGCGGTACCGTGATCAGTTCCACGTGTACCATTTTCTCTCACTGTGCGACCAAATTCCGTTGCAACAATAACTAATGTGTTATCCCATTGTTCTGCGAGTGCTACTTTTAATGCTTGTAACCCTTTATCTAAAAGACTTAACTGTCGTTTTAGTTGGCCGGCTTGCGCTTTATGTGAATCCCAACCGCCTAAAGTAAGCATTGCACAATCAGTGCCTTTTTCAGCTAATAATTGTCCACAAGAGCGACTCAGGTTAATGAAATTGCCCTTGTTTTTATTTATGACACTTTGCTCTGCTAGTAATTCATCAACTGCTAAACCTTCTTGTAAACGGCTTAAAAGTAAAGGGTTATCTTGATATAGCGTTTGTAGTGCTTGGTAGGTTTCTGTTTCAGCATCGGGTAAGTAAGAGGGAAACCAGGTTTTTGCTTGTTGTTGTGCGCCACGTAAGCTGATTGGTGTCGATTGAGAAATAGAAATCGCTTGTTTATTTTTAACTTGAATGGCACGAGCTAACCAGCCATTTTCTAGGTCTGGGGCTGCTAAACCGCTTTCCAAGTAATCTTGACCATCAAAGTGTGAACGTTTGTTAAAGCCTGAGTAGACAGCGGAAATAGGGAGTAGTTGTTTGTTTTGATACCACTGATGTAAATTGGCTAATGAAGGATGTAATGCAAAGCCTTTGTCTAAAGCTAAACATTGACCGTCAATGCTTTTATATAAGTTTGGTCTCAAATCTTTTAATGCAGTTTCAAAAGTGGGCACTAATGTATGCAGAGGATCGAGGGCACCTTTTAACATTAACCAAACCACTTTGGGTTGGTTTTTATTAACCTTTGATGAGGTTGCTAATAGAGGCGATTGATAAACGACTAATGTGGCTGCAATAGCTTTAAGAAAATCACGACGTAACATATTACCTCCTTAAAAATTCAGGGCTTAGAAACAGTAATACTAATGCCTGATGGCGTGTTTCTGCACGTGTGATCATTTGATAGCTATGTTCGCTTAAGGTGTCAGCAAACAGTGTTTCAATGAGTTTTTTTACATTAATTTTTTGTAAGCGTTTTTTGGTCATTAAGTTGGATATCCAGTTAATTCTAGCCATTAATGCACTGGCACCATCCCAGTCCTCCTGCAGATCGCCATAACCAGCGGGGGAGCCTGCCTGAAATGGCCGTTGCCCTAATACAGTGAGGGCATTCTCGACTTGTTGGATCGGGATATTTTTTAAGGTAATCGCTCGATAAGTAGAAATGACATATTCTCTTGGCGTTTTATATTTTTGTAGCGGTGCTTGCCAACTCAAAGGGTGATTGATAAGAGCCTGAAAGACAACTTTCAATTGTCCATGACTTTTATGCCAGTGGTGTGTTAAGTGATTAATTAATGCTTCAGGCGGTTGATCATTGATAAAATGCTGGATTATTTTTGTACATACAAATCTTGCTGTGTTTGGATGATTTGCAATATCTTTTAGCATTTGTATGCCTTGATTGATGCCATCACTTGGGTATTTTTTGCCCATTAAAGTGCGTACACCGGTTTCATGCATTTTAGCTCGAAAAATAAATCCTTGTTTTTTATCTTTACCGGGCCTGCCCACACTCCAGCCGGTAATTCCTTTCGCTAACTCGGTCACATCTTGTTGTTGATAGCCGCCATTTACCCCTAAGGTATGTAGCTCCATAATTTCTCTTGCTAGATTCTCATTCAAGCCTCTATTATTTTTGGCATAACGTGTTGAAGGGCCTATTGATGTTTCATTGTTGAGATAAATAAGCATAGCCGGGTGTTGATACACTGCTAAAATGAGTTCTTCGAATGACGAAAATAAATGTGCCGCAATTGCCTCTCGTTCTAAGGTAGCGCATAAACCTCTCATAGTACTATTTTGGGCAGTTACACTAAAATGATTTGAAAAAAAGTCTAAGCACCGCCAATTAAAACTATTATCTGCTGTGATTGCTTGTTTAAGCGTATCTTGTATTAGTTTTCTATATAATGGGCCATTTGGGTTTTTAGGTGCTTTGATATTTTTTACTATTGCACTTTGTTGCTGTTTATTTTGCGAGTCACTTGTTAAGTTCAGCTTTTCAGCTTCTTTGACCTTTTTTCTATAGGCTCTTTGCGCCGTTCTAAAGTCAGATTGAATTTTTAATATGTTGTTTGAGTGCGGCAAAGCCGTGTTAAAGTTCACTGCAGGCTGGAAGTTGAGTTGATTTAATAACCATTGCTTTTCTATTTTTTGAATACGCTTCAAATCATTTGCACGGGCCCCTAATGAAAAGCGTTGAGTTGCAATCACTGCATTGTTAAATGTTTGTTTTGAAGAGGATTGCATATGCCGACCTTTTTAGATAAAGCAGTTAAATGATATTAGTCCAATTAAGCAAATATTCGTTCACCGAGATCAAGGGTAGCCTTAGTATATCTGATAGTGTTATTAAGCAAACTTCTATTTATTCAGTTTCATTTGTTGTTTTGATAAGGATATATTAATTAGTTTAATCTTATTCGATTGTAAGGTACTGTTGAGGGCTTAACTTATTAACGAGATTTGATGTGTCCACTTCTTCTAATGCAACGAATAATGTTTACGAACCTCTAAACAGCCAAAAACAATTCAAAATAGCGACGTTTAACCTGTTTAATTACCTTGCGCCACCCGATGCTTTTTATGACTTTGATCGTATTTATTCGGCTGAGCAATGGCAGAAAAAGCAACGTTGGATAAGTGCTTACTTAGAAGAACATCAACCTGATATTATTGGTTTTCAGGAAGTGTTTAGCATTGAGTCCTTACAAGCTTTGGTGGCTGATTCGGGGTATCAACATTTTGCTGTAGTGGATCAACCGACTGTTATTGATGATTTTATTTATCGCGATCCTGTTGTGGCGCTAGCCAGTAAATTTCCGATTGTCGATGTTTCTTCAGTGCCTGTCGATAGCGATCTGGTATTACAACTAGGATTAACTGCTGAGTTTGATTTTAGTCGACAAGTGGTGAGGGCCACTGTTGAGTTTCCTCATCTTGGCTTGTGTGATTGCTATGTGGTTCATTTTAAGTCGAAACGGGCAGCCTGGCAGGCGGAGCCTGAAGCCCTTACTTCATTAGAAGGGAAAGTGATTGAGCAGTTTAAAGCCCAGGTTGCTGGTGGTTGGGCTTCTTCGATACAGCGTGGTAGTGAAGCTACTTTATTGATGATGCAGATGGTTGAAAGACGCGCTAAAACAGGTAATGCAATGTTATTGATGGGAGACTTTAATAACCCATTACAGGATGGTATTTTAGCGCATTTAGTTACCGATAAGTTGTTATTTAATAATGATCAACAACAGCAACAATTAATGCAATTCTATGCGTTACGTGATGCTTGGGATCTTTATCAAAGTCATCATGCGCTAACTTCAGAGCAAACTTTGAAACGTTCACCGACACATTACTTTGGCCAAGGTAGCTCGGTGTTAGATTATATTTTATTATCCAGTGAGTTTGACCCCAAAGCACAATCTAACTTCTTTGCAGTGAGTGAGTATGTGAATACCGATAAACATTTAATAAACCCAAGCTTTGACATCGATGGCGAAAGTACTGATCATGCTGTCGTAAGTATTGGTTTAACGCTTAGAGAATAATAAGCTATTGTTTGATAGTCAGCTAAAAGTAAAAAGGTAAGATAAAAGATGAACGAGGTGGTTACCTTTAGTTTAGTGGCGTTATTGTTAGTGATCTCTCCGGGCCCTAATGGCGTGCTGATGCTAAAAACAATGGCTAGCCAACCTAAATCAGCGGCACTGATCAATTTAATAGGGATTGCTTGTGCTACTTTTATGCACGGTGGCTTTTCTATTTTTGGTTTATCAGCTTTAGTAATGCAATCCGCTGAATTATTTATGGTGATTAAATTACTAGGTGCTGCTTATCTGTTTTATATTGGTTTTAAAGCATTGTATAGCTCCTTTAAAAAAGCTAAAAAAAGTGCGTTACACCGACCTCAAGAGACTATCGCCAAAGCAGGATTAGCCAAAAAATCAATGCGTCATCATGGTTTCATGCGTTGTTTTAATGAAGGTTTTTTGACGCAGTTATTAAACCCTAAAGTATCGATGTTCTATTTAGCTGCTTTTCCACAATTCATTCATTTTGATCAACAACATGTTACTGCTGCCTTTTTACTCGTTGGGATTCATGCATTTTTAATTGTATCTTGGTTTAGTTTATTGATTGTTTTGGTGGATAAACTAAAAGGGTTGCAACAACGTCAAGGCTCTTGGTTGAACCTGTGGACTGAACGCTTATCTGGCGCTGTCATGATTTACTTTAGTTTTTTGATTGTCACCCAAAAATAACTTTAATCGATAAACTTATAACCGACACCATACACTGAGGCGATTGGATTACAGTCTTTTTTGACTGTGTGAATCTTCTTACGAATATTTTTTATATGTGTATCAATATTGCGGTCAGAGACGTCTAACGCATTTTCTTGATAGATATGTTGGATAATATCCTCTCTACTAAAAACTCGGCCTATATTGGTTATAAATAATAGGAATATTTTAAATTCTACGGCGGTGAAATCGATGTTTTTTTGTTCTAATAAAGCCACATAACCTTCAGCATTTAATTGAAATCCAGCATGATTAATAGTGTGTAGAGAGGCTTGGTTTGTTCTACGTAGGACAGCTTTAATCCTTGCCATCACTTCCTTAGGACTAAAAGGTTTAACAATATAGTCGTCGGCACCGCTTTCTAAACCAATCAATCTATCTTGCTCTTGTTGTTTTGCCGTTACCATAATAATAGGCAAGTCACAGAAACTTCTGATCTGTTTACATAAACTCAAGCCATCTACTGCTGGCAACATTAGATCGAGTAAAATTAAATCGACAGTATTATGCTTAATGTAGTCAATCACACCGAAGCCACTGTCTAAGTGATGAGCGTGATAACCCTGTTGTAGGCAATAGGCGATTAATACCTCTGCAATATTTTCTTCGTCTTCAACAATTAAAATGTTTTTGTTATTCATTTAAATTAGCCTATTTGTGGAAGTGTTAATATGACTTGCAAGCCACCCAAGGGCGAATCTTGTAAGGTAATCTGGCTTTTGTGTGCCTCTGATATTTGTTTACAGAGGGCCAACCCAAGCCCTGAACCGCCATATTCACGACTACGTGATTTTTCAACACGATAAAATCGCTCAAATAATTTTTGTTTATCTTGTTCGTTAACACTTGGCGCAGAATCTGCAAAGGTTACTTCGATCTGCTGTTTAACTTGCTTTAGGGTTATTTGCAGTTGACCACCTGGGTTCGTATAGCGGCAGGTGTTTTCTAACAAGTTAATAAATAGTTGCTGCAGACGCTCCTGATCTCCATGTATTTGATAGTTCGCTGAATTGTCTAATCGTAGCGGGGCGAGATGAAGTTGGCACTGCGTAAATCGGGCACTATAAGTATCTATTGTATGTTGTAACAATGTTGCGATATTAAGTGTTTTAAATTGATAACTTAAGCTGGCGGTATCACTGTGTGCAAGCTGTGATAAGTCATCCACGATCAGGTTTAAATTATTGACTTGCTCAATCAATAACTTGATACGTTTTTCATCGGCAGCAAATATTCCATCTTGTACCGCGATTAAGTGCGAACGTAAAACGGTTAATGGTGTTCTTAATTCATGTGAGGTATCAGACATCCATTGGAAACGCATTTTCTGATTTGCTTGTAGCGTGTTAGCAAGCTCATTAAAGTTATTAGATAACGTCCCTAGCTCATCTTGGGAGAGGGGAGTTATTCTATTTGTAAAATTACCATTATTGAGTTCATTGGTAGCCTCGACAATTTGCTGAATAGGTTTAATCAAATGCTTAGCAAGTACAATCGCCATTATAAAAGCCAGTAAAATGACTAACGATGTAATGATAATGTAGTTGTGTAATTGTGCTTCTAAAAAGGCTTCAGTAGGACTATTTGTTGCAAGTTTAGAGGGAACTAATCCAAGCCAACCAATCACTTTATCATTGTATAAAATAGGTTCAATGAGTGCGTTTTCATTGATCGCTTTACGACCGACAATGACTTGTTTTTTCTGGTTATATAAACTGATCCGGCGTCCTGTTTTGAGTAAATCTCCAGGCATTTCAATCCATAATAAAGAGGGGGGATTGCGTTTAGTCGCTTGATCTTGGCTGTTTTGTTGTGGTTCGACAAGGGAACGCCATAATTGATTATTATAAGCAACCGCCTCCCAACTGTTTGTTTTGCTATAAAATTGAGTCAGCTGTTGTTTTATTTGAGAGGAGTGTTTCTGCTCCTGCTTTTCAATAAAGTGGTTAAACTCAGAAGTGAAATTAAGATAAATGAATACAAACATCACTCCTACTAGGGTGATGTTTGTAATAAAAAAGGCAAGAAAAAACTTATGTATTAATTTCACGGTTTCTCGTTACTCATAGACTTATCGTCTGCTGTTAATCGTTGGCAGTATTGCATATTGATGATCGTGAGACAATTTTTGAGTTGTTTGCCTTTTAGTTGGATATTTCATTAGTTAACCTTACTTAGAAATGCGCGGTTGCGCTTTCGCCTGCTTTAAGCAATTGATATTGAGGCTTTACAAAGCTAGCGTGCACTATTCCTAAGGTTTTAGAGAAAGATACCGAGATATCAGTGACATTGGCAACGGTGTGCTTAGCTTGTAGTAGGATAACCATTTCACCTTTTTGTTGTGACACAATATCTGCTCTTTGTAAGCTTATTTTCTGCTTATTCACTTGTAAGCTGATGGTTGCCAATAGTGCTTTTTCGATAAAGGATTTTTGCTCACTCGCAGTTAAGTCATCAGGCATCACTTCAGGTAAGTCACCCATTAACCAAGCAAGATTGTTTTGCAGGGCAATCACTAAATGATCTTCTTGAGTGATAATTTTTATAGCAACTTGCCCGTCACGTAAGATAACTTGCGCGGTGCTTTCTTTTATTGTGTGTGCGCTGATTACACTGCTAAAACAGACTGCAAAGAATAAACATAGCCAGCGGACAGATTTCATTTTATGAGTCATTTTGATATCACTTCTTTAGGTTAACTTTCTGATCACTCATTTGGGGGCCTCTACAAAAAGTACCGGTTTCTATTTTCCCCTCATTGCTAATGGTCTTTTGTTCGAAATCGTAACATTGCTCGCCTTGCTCGCTTGCTCGATAGGTTGTAAAGTAACTTTCACCTTGATAGCTATAGCGCATACTGCGGCTTCCATCTTCTTCTGTAATGTATTGTAGATCATCAACTCCGCCCCTTGGAGGCTTAAGGTCTGCTCTTATTCCTTGAGTATCACCGCTTAATGGTGCAACTCTTGGTAATTCGCTAGTATCTACTTCTCCGACTAAACATTGGATAATATAAGGTGGTTTAGTCGAGGTGTGATAACGGTAACCAAACTGCGCATCAGTTTGACCATTACATACATCTAGACTGCCTTCAGCAATTGTACTGCCATCAGGGTTTTCATTACCGTATAAAGGGTAACCATCATATCCCCAACCAATAATGGCATCACTACCTTGGTTTTTCATTGCATCGATCATACAAGTAGGAGCAACATGATAGTGGTAATCATCACCTCGTCCTGAATGACCGCCGCAAATATCTAACTGCCCAAGTGCTAATGTGTCATGGCTAGCGTCATACTGATTAACAGAAAGCTCGCCTTGAGACGAATAGTCATAAATTGGAACACCGTTAACTGCAACTCCAACAGCGGCATCAATGGTTGTTATTTCAGTTGCTTTTTGAGGGTGTAATTTAATTGGTGCTGCATAATTTTCAGCGGGTACTGGAACTTGTTCATTAGTGCCAGTAATACCTGTCATCATTGGGTGATCTGGATAGGTAGATGATTTGACATAAGCATATTCTTGATCACAAGTGACCTTAACACTATCTGCAAATCCTGCTTCTTTGATTGAGTCCTCTATGACTTGGCATCGTTGAGAGTCATTATCCTGTGGCATAGGTTGAGTACTTTTTATCGGTGGTTCAGGTGCATGTTGTTGATCTGTTTCACCGCGTTGGTAGGTAACTGACATGTTAGCCGATGCTAGGGTGATACCTTCCATCGCCTTTAATAAAGTCGCTCTATCAACCTGTGTATTATCACTTAACTCAAGCAGGTCAGATAACGCATAAACAGTGAAGGTGTATGCTTTTTTTCCAGGTCCTTTTGAACAAGGTGGTGCATATTCAGTGTGTTCATTAATGCTATTAATACCTTGCGTTACTTGTTCTGTATTCAAGGAGAGGTCGCTGTCTAGTTTGCTGATATTGGCAGCTAAGTTATATAGCGTTAAGTAGGTATGGATACCTTCAGGTGCATTATGATGCACGATAACAACATAGGATTTTGTACCTTCAGGGGCATCATGCCAACTTATTGGTGGCGTAATACTCTCGCCGTCACAGGTATACAGTTTAGGGAGTGTGCCACCGTCTTGCATAACCGAGCTACTGACGGTGAACTTGGTTTGTTGGTTGCTTAGATCATTACAAGCGCTAAGCAATACACTGCAAAGTAAAGTGATTGTGCTTATCCAGATTTTATTCATAGTTAAGATCCGATTAATATCAAACAAGGGAAGGTTATAGATATTAAGAGTATAAAGAGGAAATGTAGGGGAATTATGTAGTTGTTGAAAAATAGCTAAAAAAAAGCCAGAACATAAGTTCTGGCTAACATCTAATGGTTAACTAATTAAAATTAAGCGTTATGTTTACGGATAACCGTTAGCATCTCTTTTAATAGTTTAGGGTTTGCTGCTACAACATTACCTGTTTTGAAATAATCGTTACCACCGTTAAAGTCAGTCATCATTGCACCAGACTCTTTTAATAATAGCTCGCCTGCTGCGATATCCCATGGTTTCAAACCAAATTCCCAGAAACCATCCATACGGCCAGCTGCAACGTATGCTAAATCAAGTGCAGCACTACCGCCACGACGCATATCAGCAACATCAGTAAAGAAGTCTTGGAAGATATTTAAGTAAGTTTCAATATTGTATTTTTGTTTAAATGGGAAACCAGTTGCTAACAATGTACCTGTTAGTTTAGGTGAAGTACTTGTACGAGTACGGTAACCATTGATTTGTGCGCTTTGACCGCGTACTGCAGAGAATAGCTCGTTGCGAATAGGATCGAATACGATACCAACTTCAGTACGGCCTTTGATTTTTAAAGCGATTGAAACAGCAAAATGAGGAATACCGTGAATGAAGTTTGATGTCCCATCTAATGGGTCAATAATCCACTGGTGGTCAGTATCTTTACCGTTATCGATACCTGACTCTTCAGCAACAATGCTGTGATCAGGGTAAGATTTACGTAATGTACCAATTATTGCAACTTCAGCTTCTTTATCAACGCTGCTGACATAGTCATTTAAAGACTTTTCTTCAACTTCAACCGATTCTAGATTTTCATAACCTTTAACAATAACTTTTCCGGCATTACGCGCGGCACGAATCGCAATATTCAACATTGGATGCATAGTAGGACCACCATTAGATTTTAAAAGAACGTGAAGGGAAATTCCTTCGGCGCAAGATTATACATAGATCACACTATTGTGCAATGATTTAATTGTTTAAATTTTAACCTTAAATGTATCTGAACACCATCTGAGTGGTTTAGTTGTTAATAAAACAGTGGTAAACTTCGCGCTCGAAAAATTACTGAATCTCGAAGGAAGAACAATGCTAGACAATGTACGCATTATATTAATTGGTACCTCTCACCCTGGTAACATCGGCAGCGCAGCTAGAGCAATGAAAACAATGGGTTTGACTGATTTAGTGTTGATTGATCCCGAATGTGAGGTTGATGGCAAGTCTGTTGCACTCTCTGCAGGTGCAAGTGACGTATTAAAAAATCATAAAGTCTATAAAACACTCGATGAAGGTATTGCTGATTGTGGTTTAGTGGTTGGAGCAAGTGCTCGCCCTAGAACGCTTGACTGGCCTATGCTTGACCCAAGAGAAATGGGTGAAAAAGTAGCCAGTGAAGGTAAGAAGCATAAGGTTGCTTTAGTCTTTGGTCGTGAAAATAGCGGTTTAACTAACGATGAACTTCAAAAGTGTCATTTTCATGTGTTTATTCCTGCAAATCCTGACTATAGCTCATTAAACCTAGCAATGGCTGTTCAAACATTGAGCTATGAAACACGAATGGCTTTTCTTGCTTCTGAAGCATTCCCTCCAGTGGTCGAGGAATACCCAAGAGCAGAAGAGTTTGAAGGAATGCTAAAGCATTTGGAAAAAACATTATTCCAAATAGGTTTCATTGTGCCGGCTCACCCAGGATTAGTAATGGAGAAGCTGCGTCGTTTATTTAACAGAGCAAGACCTGAAAAAAATGAATTAAGAATGCTTCGAGGCATTTTTAGTAGTATGCAAAAATCGGTTGAAAACAATCCTGACCGTTCGCGCAATGATGACAGTGACAATAAGCACTAGCATCGAATAAATTATAAAAAATGACTTCCCCTCGGCTGTCGTATTTAGCATATTAATATATATCCGCTAAATGAAATTCACCTAACACTGTGAATATAGGCAGCCAATCTATGTTATTCGTAACAGAAAACAGTAATAAGTTTATTAATAGCAAGCTGCTTAATATATTCACTTAATAAGAGCAGTGGAGAAAAAAATGAAACTACCAATTTATCTTGATTATGCAGCAACGACTCCAATGGATCCGCGAGTGGTTGAAAAAATGGTCCAATATTTGTCAATGGATGGTGATTTTGGTAACCCGGCATCTCGTTCACATCGTTATGGCTGGCAAGCTGAAGAGGCGGTGGATATAGCTCGTGAACAAATTGCTGAGCTGATTAATGCAGATTCTCGTGAAATTGTTTTTACCTCTGGTGCGACAGAATCTGATAATCTAGCCATTAAAGGTGCAGCACATTTTTATCAAGATAAAGGTAAACACATTATTACTGCTAAAACAGAACATAAAGCTGTTTTAGATACCTGCGAACAACTAGAAAGTGAAGGCTTTGAAGTCACTTATTTAGTGCCACAGCAAGACGGTATTATTAGTCCAGAGCAGTTACAGGCTGCCTTACGTGCAGACACCATATTGGTGAGTTTAATGCATGTGAATAATGAAGTCGGTGTGGTTCAAGACATTGCTGCATTTGGTGAGTTATGTCGTGAAAATAATACTATTTTGCATGTTGATGCAGCGCAGAGTGCTGGTAAAGTTGGTATTGACATTCAAAAAATGAAAGTTGATTTAATCTCATTTTCTGCTCATAAAGTTTATGGTCCAAAGGGTATTGGCGCACTGTATGTGAGTCGCAAACCACGCATTCGTTTACAACCACAAATGCATGGTGGTGGTCATGAGCGAGGTATGCGTAGCGGCACATTAGCAACGCATCAAATTGTTGCAATGGGAGAAGCTTTTCGTATTGCCAAAGAAGAGATGCACAGTGAAAACCAGCGTATTCTTGGATTACGTGAGCGCCTGTTAAATGGCCTAAAAGATATGCAGGAAATTTACATTAATGGCTCATTAACGGATCGCGTTGCCGGTAATCTTAATATCAGCTTTAATTTTGTTGATGGTGAATCACTGGTAATGGCCCTAAAAGACTTAGCCGTGTCCTCAGGCAGTGCTTGTACCTCGGCAAGTCTTGAACCATCTTATGTACTTCGAGCGATCGGCCTAGAGGATGATTTAGCACATAGCTCGATTCGATTCAGCATTGGTCGTTACACAACAGAAGCTGAAATTGATTACGCAATTAAAATTATCCATGAAAATATTGGCCGCTTACGCGCAATGTCACCGTTATGGAATGCATTCAAAGACGGTATTGCTAATCACTAAAATTAGAGTGAGCTTTTAAATGGTTCACTACACTAGATTGCTGAAAAAAGTCATTAATTCAGCAATCTTTACACTTTCTATTACTTCTATGTAAAACTTACAATGTGTCTTTAGGTACATTACTTAAACAACTTCTTTTGCTAAAAACCTATCGGCACAGTTAATATAAACATAACCACTTTCAACCTAGGAATATTATGAGCCAAGCATTTTTAGTAAACTTATCGGATCAAAAAGCAAACCCAGTTTGGGGTGAAAATGCTTTATTATCTTTTGATCAACAACAAGCAACCATTCATATTAATTATCAAAATGATGTTTTATCGCAGGTACAAAGTGCTGCGCGTAAATTAGATGGAATGTCGTTACCTTCTATTCAATTAGCCGGCGAACAGTGGAACTCTGAATTATGCTGGGCATTTAGCCAAGGCTTTTACAACGCAAAAAGTGGTGCGAAAGTATTGTTTCCAGAGCTTGACCAAGAAGCAATGGAAGCTTTAGAAGCGAAAAAACATATCAGTGAATGGGTAAGAAATACCATTAACCTAGGGCCTGATGCACTAGCACCAACAGTATTAAGTGAAAAAGCCTGCGCTTTATTAACTGAAGTTTGTCCTGATAGCAGCATGTTAACGCAACAGGAAATTACAGGTGAAGCCTTAATTGAACAAGGGTTTACTGGTATTTATACCGTAGGTAAAGGCAGTGTTAATGCACCTTGTATGCTACAGATTGATTATAATCCAACTGGTGATGCCGACGCAGCCATTGATTTTGCTTTAGTAGGTAAAGGGATTACTTTTGACTCAGGTGGTTATAGCTTAAAGCCAAGTGCTTCAATGGCAGCAATGAAAAGCGATATGGGCGGCGCAGCAACCGTCACTGGTGCATTAGCATTAGCGATTGCTAACGGGTTACAAAAACGCGTTAAGTTATATTTATGTTGTGCAGAGAATATGATCAGTGATAAAGCCTTTAAATTAGGTGATGTGATCACCTATAAAAATGGCGTTACTGTTGAAGTATTAAATACTGACGCAGAAGGGCGTTTAGTCTTAGCTGATGGGCTAATTGCAGCACAAGAAGATGGTGCAAAACAGATTATTGATGCAGCTACCTTAACGGGTGCAGCTAAAGTTGCAGTGGGCCGTGATTACAATTGTGTATTAAGTATGGATGATGAATTTGCTGAGTCAGCATTAGCGTCGGCAAAAGAGACCAATGAAAAATTATGGCGTTTACCGTTAGAGTCATTCCATTTACAACAAATAGGATCATCATTTGCTGATATTGCTAATATCCATAGTGGTGGAGAAAGTATGGCAGGTGCATCAACGGCCGCTGCATTCCTTGCTAAATTTGTTAAACAGCCTGAAAGCAATTGGTTACATTTTGACTTGTCTGGTAGTTATTCACTGACGGCTAACGGTTTATGGTCAGCGGGTGGTAAAGGCCATGGCATTGAAACTATCAGTGATTTATTACTGAAATAAGCTATTTTAACCAGTAAAATAGTGCTATTAATTAGTGTGATTGGAATTACTCATTAAGCCAATATTTTATTTAAATATTGGCTTTTTATTATCAAAAAAGAAGTGTTTTAAAGTGTGAAATTAACTTTTTTTCCGTATAATCGGCGCTTTTAGGTAATTTATACTTATTGAGATTGGCTTTTAAGTGGGAAATGTTGTTTATGGGTTTAAAAATACTATTCGTTTTATCTGGTTTTTCACTATTAATGGCTTGTTCAAGTAGTTCTGTTGGCCCAGTACCGGCTGGCCAAGACAGTTATTTAATTAGCAAAGAGCCTTCAACATTTTCTAATAACGAAGATGAACTTTTAGCTTCTATCCTCTCTCAGGCAAATGATTATTGCATAGAGAAAGAACGTTATATGGAAGTGAGAGTGTTAAATGAATACTTTAATTTCTTCGGTGGAGACAGTAAAACAACCTTGGTTTTTTCTTGTTTAAATGAAAAAGAAGCTATCTATGAACAACTTCCCGAAGTAGTAATACAACAGCCAAGCGCTCCGGCCACAGCACCTGTTGCAGAACCTGTCGAAAATGAAAATGAATTCCCGCAAAATATAACTAAATTTGTTTTTTAAATGATTAGGGTAAATAAGAGTCATTCTTATTTACCTTTTTTTTCAATCAAGTAGCCACTTCTTTAAACAACTATCAACAGGTTGTTTTGTAAAATAAATTCTTAAATGACCCATAAAGCCCGTTATTTTATACGCCGTTTTTTTGTTATTTATGCTATTATCAGCGTCTATTTTTTCTTCAAAATATCAAAACTGAATTAGAGCGTTTAACAGATGATCCCAAACTTAAACCACCAAGAAAATATTAAGCAGGATACTTTTGCTTTTCTTAAAGCCTTGAATGAAAGTGATTATTCAGGTGAAATTGCCAAAAGCTATGCAAGTCGCTTATCTGCCGCAACGGATAACAGTGTTTATCAATGTTTACCACAGGCCGTTATCTACCCTAAGTCGACAGAAGATATCATTGCGATTTGTAAAATTGCTCAGTCTGATGCTTTCGCTGATATTCGCTTCTCACCTCGAGGTGGTGGTACAGGAACTAATGGTCAATCTTTAACCAATGATATTGTGTTAGATTTATCTAAACACATGAATAATATATTGGAAATAAATGTTGAAGCGGGTTGGGTTCGGGTACAAACAGGGGTGGTTAAAGATCAGTTAAACGATATCCTAAGACCGCACGGTTTATTCTTTTCCCCTGATCTGTCAACGAGTAATCGTGCAACCATTGGTGGCATGATCAGTAATGATGCATCAGGACAAGGGTCATTAACTTACGGTAAAACAAGTGATCATGTGTTAGGCCTCACTTCAGTGTTAATTGATGGCACATTGTTAGAAACTAAACCATTAACTGCAGTTGATTTAATTGATCAAGTTGAGCGCAATGATTTAGTGGGTAATATTTACCGTCAAATCATCGATACTTGTGAAACTCAACAACAAAATATTGAAAACACCTTCCCGAAATTAAACCGCTTTTTAACTGGGTATGACTTAAAGCACGTTTATGATCACGAGACGGGGACTGTTGATTTAACGCGTATTTTATGTGGTGCAGAAGGATCATTAGCTTTCATTACCGAAGCGAAACTGCATGTACAAAAAATACCAACATTCCGTACATTGTTTAATATTAAATACGATAGTTTTCAGTCGGCACTACAGAATGCTCCTTTCTTAGTCAAAGCGAATGCGCTTTCTGTAGAAACAGTGGATTCGACGGTTTTAAACTTAGCGAAAAAAGATATTGTTTGGCATAGCGTTAAAGAATTGATTAGCGATGTACCCGGACAAGTGCTTGATGGTATTAATATTGTTGAATTTGCTGAATCTGATGAAGCGATTGTTCAACAAAAAATTGATGCCTTGATTGAGATGTTAGATGGCTTAATCGAAAATAAACAAGCGGGTGTAATAGGTTATCAAATTTGTAGTGACTTAGCGGATATTAATAAAATTTACGGAATGCGTAAAAAAGCCGTAGGTTTGTTAGGTAAAGCCGACACACGTGCAAAGCCGATTCCATTTGCAGAAGATACTTGTGTTCCTCCTGAGAACCTTGCTCCCTACATCATCGAATTTAGAAAGCTATTAGATGAAAAAGGCTTACATTATGGCATGTTTGGGCATGTTGATGCTGGTGTTTTACATGTTCGCCCAGCGTTAGACTTGTGCGATCCTGAGCAAGAAGTCTTGATGCGTGATATTTCTGACAAAGTGGTGGCATTAACTGCGAAATATAAAGGTTTAATGTGGGGAGAGCATGGTAAAGGCTTCCGTAGTGAATACGGACCAGAGTTCTTTGGTGAAGTTTTATTTAATGAGCTGAGAAAAATTAAAAGCGCATTTGATCCTAATAACCGTATTAATCCAGGTAAAATCTGTACGCCAATTGACTCAAGTGAGCAATTGGTGAGTGTTGATGCAGTTAAACGCGGCACATTTGACCGTCAAATACCAATTCAAGTACGTGAGAGCTACGCACAGGCCTTAGACTGTAATGGTAACGGCTTATGTTTTAATTATGATACAAAGTCGCCAATGTGTCCTTCTGTGAAGGTAACAAAAGACAGAGTGCACTCGCCAAAAGGGCGCGCCGGGTTAATGCGAGAGTGGTTACGTCAATTAGCAAATAACGAAATTGATATTCTGCAACTAGAAAATGATTTATACGCTGGAAAAAATGCCAGTATTTTCACTAAGTTTAAAAATACATTAGCAAAACGCAAAGGCGAATATGACTTTTCTCACGAAGTGATGGAAGCGATGCAGGGCTGTCTAGCGTGTAAAGCGTGTAGTAGCCAATGTCCAATTCAAGTGGATGTACCAACCTTTAGATCGCGTTTTATACACTTGTATCACGATCGCTATATGCGTCCAGTGAAAGACTATTTTGTTGCTTATGTAGAACAATATGCGCCGTTAATGGGTAAAATGCCGCGTTTCTTTAACTTTTTTACTGATTTAAAAGTGACTTCGGTATTAACAGAGAAAGTTGTTGGTATGGTTGATATTCCACAACTGTCTTCACCGACGTTAAAAACAGCATTACAAGATAATGATATTGCTGAATTTGACTTAGCTAAATTACAAGCTTTAAGTGAAGAAGAGCGTCAACAATATGTGCTTGTAGTACAGGACCCATTCACTACTTTTTATGATGCTGATGTGGTTAGAGACTTGTTTTTAACTATTAAAAAATTAGGTTACAAACCCGTATTACTGCCTTTTAAACCTAATGGTAAACCGCAACACATCAAAGGCTTTTTAGCTAAATTTGCGAAAACAGCGAAAGATTCTGCTGCGTTTTTAAACCAAATGGCGGCCTTAGATATTGCCATGATAGGGACAGATCCTGCGATGGTATTGTGTTATCGTGATGAGTATAAACAAGCGTTAGGTGAGCAGCGCGGTGAGTTTAATGTTCAGTTATTTCAAGAATGGCTGAAAACACGTTTACCAGGTGAAGCAAAAGCCTCACAAGGTAGTGAATTTTACTTGCTAGGGCACTGTACTGAAAAAACAGCTGAGCCAACATCAGGCAATGATTGGGCAACTATTTTCAATCACTTCGGTGGTACGTTATCGAATGTTGCTGTGGGTTGTTGTGGTATGGCAGGTACTTATGGGCATGATGCTGGAAAATTAGCTGATTCTAAAGCAATTTATAGCCTAAGTTGGGAAGCGGAAATTGCCAAGCATGATAGAGCGCAATGTTTAGCAACAGGGTATTCTTGTCGTAGCCAGGTGAAACGGATTGAAGGTGAAACACTTAAACATCCGGTACAGGCTTTATTAACGCTATTGTGATCTAGAAAAGGTGAGCAATTTTATGAAAAAAACGGCGAATACTTGGAAAAAGAATACTGATTTAAGCCGTTTAAATGCACTTAGTGAAAACACTATTATTGCATTGCTGGGTATTGAGTATACCGCCATTGGAATTGATTTTTTACAGGCAACTATGCCTGTCGACAATCGTACACATCAGCCACATGGTTTATTACATGGTGGCGCATCGGTTGTGCTGGCTGAAACGATTGGCAGTGTTGCTGCTAATTTGATGGTGGAAGATGATAAGGTTTGTGTTGGTTTAGAGGTCAATGCGAATCATATCCGTCCTATTAAAAAGGGGCATGTAACGGGAACAGCAACAGCGGTTCACATTGGTTACAGTACTCAAATTTGGCAAATAGAAATTTGTAATGAACGCCAACAGTTAGTGTGCACATCACGACTTACTGTGGCGGTCATTGATAAACCAAAACATTAACACCTTCACAATGAAGGTTATTTAAAAAGAGAAATTATGATTAAAGTAGGTACTTATAACGAGCTTAAAATCGTTAAAGAGGTAGATTTTGGGTTGTACTTAGATGGCGGCTATGACTTTGGTGAAATCCTATTACCAAAACGCTACATCACAGATGAGATGCGTATAGGGCAGAGCGTGTCTGTCTTCTTATATTACGATTCAGAAGACCGTTTAATCGCAACGACGCAACATGCAAAAGCAGTCGCGGGTGAGTTTGCTTCATTAAAAGTGGTTGATACTAATCGAGCTGGTGCATTTTTAGATTGGGGGTTACCTAAAGATTTATTGGTGCCTTTTAACCAACAAAAAGTAGCCATGAAAACAGGTTATGGCTATTTAGTTTATGTTTATCAAGATGATATCAGTGAACGATTATTAGCATCTTCAAAGTTAGATCGCTTCCTAGATAAAGTGCCTGCGACTTATAAAGTGGGTGAAAAGGTTGATTTAATTATTGCTGACCGTACTGATATCGGTTTTAAAGCGATTATTAACCATAAACATTGGGGCGTTATTTTTGAAAGCGATGTCTTCGGTGATTTAGGAATTGGCAAAAAATGTAAAGGTTACATTCGCCGTATCCGTGAAGATGGCAAAATAGATTTAGGTTTAACACAAACCGGTTATGCAAAAGTCGAAGGGTTGTCTGACCGTATTTTATTAAGCTTAAGACAGAATGATGGTTTTTTACCTTTGTCTGATAAAAGTAGCCCAGAGCAAATTGCTAAAATATTAAAAATGAGCAAGGGTAACTTTAAAAAAGCCATTGGCCAACTATATAAACAAGGTCATATTGTGATTGCAGCAAACGGCATTACAATCACTAAATAGCTTAATTGAGTCATCGAGTACTAAAAAAGCGGACATAATAAAAAGCCCTTACTGGTGAAAAGTAAGGGCTTTTTTTATAGCTTGTTTACTACAAAGCTTATTGAATACACTAAATTAAGGTTAGTTGATTCGCTTGTACTTCATACGTTTTGGCTCAATAGAAGCCGCACCAAACGTCTTCTTCATCCACTCTTCATACTCGCTGTAGTTACCTTCGTAAAAGTTAACTTTTCCTTCATCACGATAATCAATAATGTGCGTTGCAATGCGATCTAAGAACCAACGGTCATGCGATATCACCATTGCACAGCCAGCAAAGCCAAGTAGGGCATTCTCAAGAGCACGTAGTGTCTCAATATCTAAATCATTGGTTGGTTCATCAAGCAGTAATAAATTTCCGCCTGATTTTAATAGTTTAGCAAGATGTAAACGACCACGTTCACCACCAGAAAGATCACCGACAATTTTAGATTGATCAGACCCTTTAAAGTTGAAACGACCTAAATAAGCACGGCTTGGAATTTCGATATTGCCGACTTGGATAATATCACTTCCGCCAGATACCTCTTCAAATACAGAAACCTTGTCGTCCATGTGATCACGGAATTGATCTACACTGGCCATTTTCACCGACTCACCAATAATCACCTCACCTGAATCCGGTTGTTCAGAGCCATCTAACATTTTAAATAAGGTTGATTTACCTGCACCATTGGCACCGATAATACCTACAATCGCGCCCTTAGGGATACTAAAGCTTAAATCGTCGATTAATACACGACCATCAAATGACTTAGTTAGATTGTTTACATCAATAACTTGATCACCTAAACGTTGGCCTGTAGGAATAAATAATTCATTGGTTTCATTACGTTTTTGGAAGTCTTGATTATTAAGCTCTTCAAAGCGTGATAAACGTGCCTTACTTTTAGATTGGCGTCCTTTAGCATTAGAACGAACCCATTCTAGCTCTTGTTCAATTTGACGTTGACGTGCTTTTTCTTGAGAAGCTTCTTGTTTTAAGCGCTCATCTTTTTGCTCTAACCATGAAGAGTAATTACCTTCCCATGGGATACCATGGCCTCGGTCTAACTCTAATATCCAACCGGCTACATTATCAAGGAAGTAGCGGTCATGGGTAATAGCCACAACGGTTCCTTCATAGTCATGTAGGAAACGTTCTAACCAGCCAACTGATTCCGCATCCAAGTGGTTAGTTGGTTCATCTAGTAATAACATATCTGGTTTTTCTAGTAATAGACGACACAATGCAACACGGCGACGCTCACCACCCGATAATACTTTGATTGGTTGATCCCAAGCAGGTAAACGTAGTGCATCAGCAGCACGCTCTAATTGGTTATCAAGATTATGGCCATCATGGGTTTGAATAATATCTTCTAGTTGACCTTGGCGTTTTGCTAATGCATCAAAATCAGCATCTTCTTCTGCATAAGCAGCATAAACAGCGTCGAGCTCTGTTAATGCTGTTTTTACTTCAACGACGGCTTCTTCAATCACTTCACGTACATTTTTCTCAAGATCTAAAACAGGCTCTTGAGGTAAATAACCGATTTTAGTACCGGTTAAGGCGCGAGCTTCACCTTCAAACTCTTGATCAACACCTGCCATAATGCGTAATAATGTTGATTTACCAGAACCGTTAAGGCCTAGGACACCAATTTTAGCACCAGGAAAAAAGCTTAATGAAATATCTTTTAAAATAGTGCGTTTAGGCGGAACTACCTTACTCACTCGATTCATTGAAAAAATAAATTTATCTGGAAGAGCCATTCGAATACCTTTTTAAATAATGGTTTAACTTAATTGATGGCTATTGTAGATGGGTGTAAATAGGCACGTCAATGAAATGGCTTTGATATAGTGAAATAGGCTTATCAATGCTGAATAAAAATACTGTTTTTGATTGATATGAGTGCCACTTTTATTAAATAGTCAATGTTCTGTTAAAAAATACAAAAATTTGACTGTATAACGCGCTTTATATCTAAAATTCTTATGAATATTATGTTATATATATGCTCCTTACATAAAGTGAAAATGATGGATATAAATCCATCAGTTTTAGTTATTTTTCCTCATTTTTACCACTATAGGCTGTTTAATGAGTAAGCTTGCATATCAGACTGTTAATCGTCAACGCTATCGATTAGCAGCTGATCAATCGATTGAAATGAGTTTAAGTGAAGACTCAGTAATTAGTGAAGAGCCGTTAAAAATAGTCTTACATTGGATTTGTTCAACAACAGGTGAGAATCTAGAAAAAACCTTTATGGTTACGATGAGGACACCAGGCGATGATTCATCGTTGGTTATTGGGTTATTAAATGCTTACGGCATCATAAATAGCGTTAAACAAATAACCGCAATTGTTTGTGAAGAGCTTAACCAGTGCGATGTCAGTTTAGATGAATCCGTTCAATTAGATTGGAGCGCTTTAACACGGCAGTTTATTAGTCATTCTGGTTGTGGCATCTGTGGAACCAGTAATATCAAAAAATTGGCGCAAACATTTGCAATGGATATTGATGAAACAAGTGAATGGTTACCTTTATCAACGATTTTTACTTTTTCAGCGAGGCTAAGAGAGCATCAAACGTTATTCACAGCAACAGGTGGGGTACACAGTGCTGGGCTATTTGATACGCTTAATTGTATCACGGTAAAAGAAGATGTTGGGCGACATAATGCTGTTGATAAGGTGATTGGCGAAACCATGGTCGATGGTTTATTGACAGCCCATAATATATTAATGCTAAGCGGTCGAGTAAGCTTTGAATTGATGCAGAAAGCGGTAGCGGCAAAAATCCCCGTGGTTGTGGCAATAGGGGCTCCATCAAGTCTCGCAATTGCCGTTGCAAAACAATTTAACATCACCTTGATAGGATTTGTAAGTAATGCCACTTGCAATGTTTATCATGGTGATTTTCGTTTAATTAAATCTCATTCTAAATAATGATAGGTAGGCTTTGATGGCAGTTAAAAAATATAAAGGAGCAGCAGGTGGGTGGGGCTCTCTGGTTAGTACAGGTAAACATTTATTACACAGTGAAAATGTAGCAAAAAATGTATTAAACCTGTTAAAGACCAATCAAGATCACGGCTTTGATTGCCCTGGTTGTGCTTGGGGTGAAGAAGGCAAAAAAGATCGTTTTAAATTTTGTGAAAATGGTGCAAAAGCGGTTAACTGGGAGGCGACATCACGTCGTTTGACAGCTGATTTTTTTGACCAATACTCCGTATCATCACTGCGCAAACAAACGGATTACTTCCTTGAAGATCAAGGCCGCTTATCTGAACCTATGTCTTATCAAGCTGATATTGATAAGTTTGTCCCTATTAGCTGGGATGACGCTTACGCATTAATCGCAAACAAATTAAACAGCTTAGCATCACCTAATCAAGCTGAGTTTTACACTTCAGGGCGTGCAAGTAATGAAGCAGCCTTCTTATATCAATTGTTTGTTAGAAAATTCGGCACCAATAACTTTCCTGATTGTTCTAACATGTGCCATGAAGCGAGTGGTACAGGGTTAAAGCAATCAATAGGTATTGGTAAAGGAACCGTTACATTAGAGGACTTTGAGCATGCAGATGCTATTTTTATTTTCGGACAAAACCCGGGAACAAATCATCCGCGTATGCTACACACTCTAAATCATGCTGCTCACCGTGGTGCGAATATTGTTACCTTTAATACATTAAAAGAAAGAGGGTTAGAGCGCTTTGCAAATCCTCAATCACCTGTTGATATGGTGTTTGGTAGCTCTACAAAATTAACAAGTCAATATTTCACCCCTAACTTAGGTGGCGATATGGCGGCAGTCCGCGGGATGGTAAAAGTCTTGTTGAAGCGTCATGAGCAAGCGCTTGAAAGAGGCGACCATGTTTTTGATGTTAAATTTATTGAACAACATACCTCAGGATTAGAGGCTTATTTAGATAAAGTCCGAAATACCACTTGGTCTTTAATTACCGAGCAATCTGGATTATCAAAAGAGCAAATAAAATCAGCCGCTGATATTTATCAACATGCTAAAAACGTCATTATCACCTGGGCAATGGGCATTACACAGCATAAACATTCTGTTGCGACGGTTAATGAATTGGCTAGTTTACAGCTTCTATTTGGTCAAGTTGGTAAAAAAGGTGCTGGTTTATGTCCTGTTCGTGGGCACTCTAACGTACAAGGCGATCGTACGATGGGGATTGATGAAAAACCAAATCAAGCTTTATTAGATTGCATAGAAAAAACCTTTGATTTCACCCCACCAACAGAGCATGGCCATAATGCAGTGCAAGCAGTAGAAGCAATGTTGAGAGGCGATAGTAAATTCTTTATGGGGTTAGGTGGCAACTTTGCTGCGGCAATGCCGGATACAGAAATCACGCAAAGTGCGATGAGCAATTGTGATTTAACAGTGAATATTGCTACTAAACTCAATAGAACCCACCTTTACCCTGGTAAAGAAGCGTTAATTCTCCCTTGTCTAGGGCGTACTGATGTTGACTTACAAGAGGGCAACGCACAAAAGATAACAGTAGAAGATTCATTTTCTATGGTTCATTCATCGCAAGGTGTTGTTAAAAGTGATGTCAGACAGATGCGTTCAGAACCAGCAATCATCGCCGGTATTGCTCATGCTACATTGGGGAACGCTCCGGTAAATTGGTTGGAATTGATTAATGACTATGACCGAATTCGCGATCTAATTAGTCAAACTATTCCTGGTTTTTCTGATATGAATGAACGTTTAACGGCGCCTGGTGGTTTCTATCTAGGAAATTCAGCTGCGGAGCATAAATGGAATACTGAAAGCCAAAAAGCGCAGTTCCATGATTATGATTTACCTGATGCCATTGTTTCAGCTTCGCAACGTGCATTAACCAATAATGCTATTTTTGTTTTACAAACACTGCGTTCGCATGATCAATACAACACGACTATTTATGGTTTTAATGACCGATACCGTGGCTTAAGTGGTGATAGAAATATCATTTTACTTAATGAAAAGGATATTGAAGCATTAGGTTTGAAATCAGGTGATAAAGTAGATATTGAGGCGTTGTGGGGAGATGAGGTAACCAGAAAAGTCTTTAACTTTACATTGATTGCATTCGATATTCCGCCGGGAAATGCAGCGGCTTATTATCCTGAAGCGAACCCGCTAGTTGCATTAGCGAATCACGGTGACTTTACTTTTACACCGAACTCTAAATCGATTGCTATTGTTATTACTCCTGCCCAAGAACAGGCACAACAACGTATCGTGTAATTAGCTTGATGGCTTAATAATAAAGGGTAAGTATTGTCTCATTTTCGATAATACTTGTCCTTGATAGCTACTTTTATCCAGTTACTTTCCTTTTGTTCTGATCCTTTTTTATTTTTTTGAGTATTGTTATTAATGGATTCACTTTTTCTATCAATATTTTTACTTATTTACTTTCCTATAATTAGAGTCGATTTTCACTAGGCATTACCACAAAGATTGCGTAAAATGCGCAGCATCAAATTTACATTTTCATTCTTAGCAGGAGATACACATGTTTAACCGCGATATGAATATTGCTGATTACGATCCAGAATTATGGCAATCAATGACAGGTGAAGTTGCTCGTCAAGAAGCACACATAGAGTTAATTGCGTCAGAAAACTACACTAGCCCACGTGTAATGGAAGCACAAGGTAGTCAGTTAACAAATAAATATGCGGAAGGCTACCCAGGTAAACGTTATTACGGTGGTTGTGAGTATGTTGACGTTGCTGAGTCGCTAGCAATCGAACGTGCTAAATCTTTATTTGGTGCTGATTATGCAAATGTACAACCGCATGCTGGTTCTCAAGCAAACAGCGCTGTTTATGCTGCATTATGTGCGCCTGGCGATACTGTTTTAGGTATGAGCCTTGCTCACGGTGGTCACTTAACTCATGGTGCATCAGTTAGTTTCTCTGGTAAAGTTTACAAAGCTGTTCAATACGGTATTAACCCAGAAACAGGTGTTTTAGACTACGCTGAAGTTGAGCGCTTAGCGATTGAACATAAACCAAAAATGATTGTTGCAGGTTTCTCTGCATACTCAGGTATTGTTGATTGGGCTAAATTCCGTGAAATTGCTGATAAAGTAGGTGCTTACCTATTTGTTGATATGGCACACGTTGCTGGTCTAGTTGCTGCAGGTCTTTACCCTAACCCTGTACCATTTGCTGATGTTGTTACAACAACAACTCATAAAACATTAGGCGGTCCACGTGGCGGTCTTATTCTTGCTAAAGCTAATGAAGCACTTGAGAAAAAATTAAACTCAGCTGTTTTCCCTGGCGGTCAAGGTGGTCCTTTAATGCATGTTATCGCTGCTAAAGCGGTTGCATTCAAAGAATGTGCTGAACCAGCATTTAAAGAGTACCAACAAAATGTATTAGATAATGCTAAAGCAATGGTTAAAGTGTTCCAAGATCGCGGTTACAAAATCGTATCTAACGGTACTGAAAACCACCTTTTCCTAGTTGACTTGATTGCTCAAGACATCACTGGTAAAGAAGCTGATGCGGCATTAGGTCTTGCTCACATTACTGTGAACATGAACTCTGTACCAAACGATCCACGTTCTCCATTTGTTACATCTGGTTTACGTATTGGTACGCCAGCATTCACTCGTCGTGGTGCTAACACTGCTGATGCTGCTGAACTAGCTGTTTGGATTTGTGATATTCTTGATGCAATCAAAGATGAAGAAAAATTAGCTGCAACAATTGAAGCTGTTAAAGTTAAAGTTGCAAAATTCTGTGATGCACACCCTGTTTACGCTTAAGTTTAGACATTAAGAAAATTATTAGCGGTAATAAAAGCTGGTAATATATTTTTGAAAATCCGTACTTGTTACAAGTGCGGATTTTTTTATTTAAGGGTAAATAAAATACGTAATTGTTAATGGCAACGCCATTTTAAAATCAATGCAAGGTGATATTTCTCAGTTTGTTTTTGCGTAAAATGAGATCGCTTTTGTTAACCCAATAATAACGTCCCATTGTTAAATCCTTTACAGTTTATTTTTAACTAGTCAGATCGCCCTTATTCAAAAATAACGTTTATACAATAACCGGCTTTTAGGTTATTTGAGTATATTACTTTATAATTTATTTACTATTTTTGCCTTATTTTATATTATTTTGCAAAGTATCGTTTTGAACTTCGGTTATATTTGGAGCTTTTATTAAAAAATTCACAAAATTAATGATAGCTGGTGCTATTTTATCAACATTTATACTGGCTGGGTGTGTTGGTCATTCACATCACGACGGAGGCGCGAGTAAACCTGGTGTTGGGAAGCATGCCTCAGCAGGACATGGAAAACACTAGTTATTTAATGTGCTAAGTTACTCATAAAGTATCAGCATTTCTGCATTCTAGCGTTAGCAAACACAATTAGATTGAGGGCGGTTACATTACTTTGGTAGGCAGTCGTAAGCTAGGTTAGTGGGTAATTTACCATTTACTTAATGCATCTTTTGGCGCTGCTAAAGCAGTGTGAATAGCTTTATTAATATCACTGTTAATGATGCAGATTTAGGTTGTTTCAACTTCCTATTTTTATAATTTATTTACTGTTCTTATCTTAGATTATGTTATTTTATACAGTATATTTTTCAATTTGGATGAGATTTGAGGTTTTTATGAAAAAATTAACACGATTAATGGTGGCTGGAGCTGCACTAACAACATTACTGCTTGCGGGATGTGTTGCACCTCCACACCATGGGGGAGGTCATAACTCTGGTGTGATTGTGGTACCAGGCGGGCATCATGGTGGACCTGTTGGTCATGGAAAGCCTAGTCGTGGAAAACCTGGTCGTGGAGGTGGTCATCATCATTAATAATGGTGTTCAACTTACGACATACACTTTATTAGTACTGCTTAAATAGCGACTGTAATTTAGTCGAATGTCCACTAAAGGGCGCTTTAATTGATAAAGCTTTTCATAATCGCTTTGTCGATTAACTTCTACATTTTTTGCTTGTTATTAATCCACAGAGTGCGTTACCGTTAAATATTAGCTACTCCAGCTTAATTCTCTTTTTTATGTTTTTCGTCAGCCCTTTATTGATGAAACAGAATTGAAGGTTTGTTAGCACAGTTTGTTTATTAATAAATTACTGATCGTTTTAGAAAGGTTATCTATATTGAAGCCAATTCCCATATTATATTTACGATGTTGCTTAATGTGCGGAATAAAGCGAGCAGGGTGATGAGTGCTTCTATAGTGGATTTAATTCACTTTAGTCACGAGGTACTTTTATTTTTAACTTTCTCAATATGGAGCCCCAACTTGAATTGCGTACCTTTTTTCACTCAACTCAATGATTAAATTTACTTTTCTGCATTAAATTAAGCACTATCTTAGATACTATATTCTTAGTTATGTTATTTTAAGGGTATTATTGAAATATATTTTTAAAAGGTGACTGCCTGTGTTTAAAGTATACCATTCCAATCAAATCAGCTTGTTGAAAGAGTTATTGCTTGCCCTTATGAAGCAATCCCCTTTAAGTCATCCCTTTGAAAATGAAACAGTATTAGTACAAAGCCCGGGGATGGCTCAATGGTTGCAATTAGAGATCGCACAATCAACGGGTATTGCTGCAAACATTGATTTCCCTTTACCAGCTAGCTTTATTTGGCAGCAATTTAAACATGTTTTAGATGATGTGCCTGATAATAGCCCATTCAATAAACAAGCGATGACTTGGCAAATAATGAAGTTGCTGCCTGATTGCTTAGAAGATGAAGACTTTAGTGCGTTAAAAGAGTATTTAGAAGACGATCAACACCTACGTAAACGTTTCCAGTTAAGTGGTAAAGTGGCCGATATTTTTGACCAATATTTAGTGTATCGACCAGAATGGATTGATAACTGGGAAACATTAGAAGACAGTCAAGTCAGTTTAGAGAATCTTCAGCCAGAATGGTTAGATACGCACCTTTGGCAAGCTAAGTTATGGCGTTTATTGGTGAGTAGCATCAAAGAAGGTTTCCAATCTCAAGGAAAAGCTTACCATCGAGCGGGTTTATACCAAGATTTTTTAAGTACTTTAGAGACTAAAACGACTGAGCAGTTAACACATTTACCTAAACGTATTTTTGTCTTTGGGATATCCTCTTTACCAGAATCTTATCTACAAGCATTGCTAGGTTTAGCGGAGCATTGTGATGTACATTTTCTATTAACTAACCCTTGCCGTTATTATTGGGGGGATATTGTTGACCCTAAATTATTAGCAAAACGTTTTGCACAGTCTCGCCCTAAGGTGAGTGTTAACAAGGGCGAAGTGGAACAACTAACAGCAAGCAGCTGGCAAAAAGATGAAGCCCATTTAGCTTGGGCAAGTAGTGGTGATATTGAAAGTGAAGTAGGCAATCCTTTATTAGCTTCGATGGGTAAAATGGGACGTGATTTTTTATACCAATTGTACAGCCTAGAACAACAAGAAATTGATGCTTTTGTGGATATTGACCGCGATAGCTTATTGCATAATCTACAGGCTGATATTTTAGACTTAACGGATAGCTCAACAGAGACATTAAAAGATCCATCACTTCGCATTGAAATTGATGATGGTGATAATTCACTGAGCTTGCATGCTTGCCATAGTGTCATGCGAGAAGTTGAAGTATTACACGATAATTTATTAACCATGTTTGAGCAGGACTCGACACTCACTCCTAAAGATATCATTGTGATGGTGCCTAATATTGATGCTTATGCACCTTATGTTGAAGCTGTATTTAGCCGCTCAGGTGCAGGAACAAGCATCCCATTCTCTATCTCTGATGTGAGTGCGCAGCAAGAAAACCCGATATTAGCGAGCTTTTTACAACTATTGAATTTACAACAAAGTCGCTATACACGAGAAGATATCTTAGCTTTATTAGAAGTACCTGCTATTTTAAATCGATTCTCTATTAAGCAATCTGAATTTGATTTATTGCAACATTGGATCACTGAAAGCGGTATTCGATGGGGGTTAAATGATCAATCTGCGACACAATGGGAATTGCCTGCATTAACACAAAATAACTGGTTATTTGGTTTAAAACGCATGTTACTTGGCTATGCCATGAGTGGCGAGCTTTTTGAAGGCATCGCACCTTATGATGAAGTGCAAGGTTTACAGGGGGATTTACTCGGTCGATTCATTGAGTTTGTCGATACCTTGATTGCATTAGAAGCTAGCCTAAATAAACAAGTAAGTTGTGCCGAGTGGCAGTTATTCATTAATCACTTGATTGATGATTTCTATCTTGAAGATGAGGATAACAGCGTTTTATTCAGTCAAATCCGCCAGCAAATGCAAATGTTAGTAGAGCAAACGGCACAAGCTAGATTTGAACAACCTTTATCATTATTAGTCTTAGTTGAATACTTACAAGAACACTTATCTAGCCAGTCTAATAGCCAGCGCTTTTTAGCTGGACAAGTAAACTTCTGTACCTTAATGCCGATGCGTTCTATTCCTTTTAAAGTGGTGTGTTTACTAGGAATGAATGATGGTTTATACCCTCGTTCATTATTACCTATGGGATTTGATTTAATGGTCGGTCATCGTAAGCGTGGTGATCGCTCTCGTCGAGATGAAGATCGCTATTTATTTTTAGAAGCCATGCTTTCAGCACAATCGCAGTTTTATATTAGTTACATTGGTAAAGATATCAGTGATAACAGTGAAAAAATGCCCAGTGTATTAGTCAGTGAATTACTTAATTATATTCAACAAAGTTTTAGGTTAAGCAGTCAGTGTGATTTAAGCATGGACAATGGCAAGTTAGAGGATGACCTATTATCGGCTTTGACTCATCACTATCCAATGCAAAGCTTTAGTGAGCAATATTTTCAAGGTAAGCACGTGACTTATCAGCAGGGCTGGTGGGCAGCCCTCAATAAAGAAGTGAGCAGTGAAGATGAATTGTTTAGTCCTTTACCTTTATTGCAAAGTGAGCAAATAGAGCTCGCTGCATTAATTCGGTTTTTACAAAACCCTTGTCGTGCCTTTTTTAATCAAGGTTTAAATGTTTACTTTGAGATGGATGATATTGAACAAGAAAATGATGAACCTTTTGCTTTAGATAATTTACAACAATACCTATTAAAGACAGAACAGTTTAAGCATGGTTTGGATGATCAAGCTTTGACCTCTTTATATGTGGGGTTGCAAGCAGAAGGTAAGTTACCTGTAGGTGAATTTGCTAAGCTTATTTTTAATAAAGATTTACAGGTGATGGTGGATTTAGCCAGTATTTACAGTAGTTACTTTGTTGGCAATATTGAGCAGGTTACGGTAGATATCCCCTTTGATGATAAACGCTTAATCGGGGCCTTAGATGATCACTGTGAAAATGGTTTAGTACGCATAAAACCAGGTAATATAAAAGGCAAAGATCTCCTTAAACTCTGGGTAGAGCATTTGTGTTATTGCATTGTCCACGGACAACACCTTAATGCCACTTTATTTGGACAAACTAAAGGACATTATTTTGAAGAGATCCCAGCGGATTATGCGCATCAACGTCTTTCTGAATTGATTGCGTTATATCAACAAGGATTACAGCAAGCGTTGCCTTTCTTCGTTGAAAGTGCATTTCAGTGGTGTGATGCCGTATGTAAAGTTCAACCTGGCGTTTATATGTTGGATGAGTTGAGTTTTGAAACGCGCGCGGCTGGACAACAAGAGGCCTTAAAAACCTTTAATAATAGTCGAGGTTATTCTGAAGCCAGTGATCCCTATATTAATCGTGTTTATGAAAATATTGAAGACCATTGGGCACAATTTGAAAGCATTGCATTACAAGTGTTTATGCCATTATTGTGCAACTTAAATGATTTAATTTACGAACAATGGGGAGAGGCGTAATCATGGTTGAAGAAACACAATTATCGTTGATTGAAGCTGATAACTTGTCAGCACAGGAAAAAACTAGCACCTCTGTGGCTGATATTGCTGTTACGCCACTACAGGCGCTAACGTTTCCATTGTTTGGGCGTCGTTTAATTGAAGCCTCTGCGGGTACTGGAAAAACCTATACTATTGCCAGTTTATTTATTCGCCTATTACTAGGACACGGTAAACATGTAGATGATCGCGCAGATTTAACCCAGCAAACGGCACATCAAACGCCATTAACCGTCGATAAAATCCTAGTGGTAACTTTTACTGAAGCGGCCACTGCCGAGTTAAGAGGGCGAATTCGTGACCGTATTCGTGAAACACGGTTAGCTTTTGTACAAGGCAGTAGTAAAGATGATTATTGCCAACAGTTGATTGATGATAGCAGTAACCTTGAGCATGACATTCGTTTATTACGTTTTGCTGAACTGCAGATGGATGAAGCGTCAATTTTTACTATTCATGGTTTCTGTCAACGTATGTTGCAGCAAAACGCTTTTGAATCTGGCAGTTTATTTCAGCAAACCCTATTAGAAGATGATGCAGATATTTTAAGTCAGGCCTGTAATGACTTTTGGCGAGCACATTTTTATCAATTATCAACGCCATTAACTGCGGTTATCTATAGTTATTGGGCGCATCCAGAAGCACTTAAAAAAGAGCTTCAGCAGTGGTTATCACGTAATGACTTAACTTTTATTCCTAATATCACAGACTTTGACTTCCAAAGTAAATATGAGCAGGGGCTGAACGCCATTGACGAGGTTAAGCAAGCTTGGAATGCGGGTAAAGATGATTATCAAGATATCATTACTCACTCAGGTGTTGATAAACGCAGTTACAGCAAAAAGAACTTACCTAATTGGTTTCAGCAGGTGAGTGATTGGGCTTGTTCCGATAGCTTTGATTTAACGCTGCCTAAAAATTTAATTAAATTTTCGCAGGAAGAGCTATACACCAAAACCAAAAAGGGTGAAGCACCTACGCATGCCACTTTTGTGTTAATTGAAGACCTGCTTAAACAAGATATTTCCATCAAAAACACCTTATTGATTAAAGCGACGCATTGGATAAAAGCTAACTTACAAACAACTAAGCAGCAACATATGCTATTAGGGTTTGATGATTTATTAACCCGTTTAGATCACGCATTACAAGTGTCAGCAGAAGGGCATTTAGGCAAGCAAATAAAACAACAATATCCGATTGCCTTGATCGATGAGTTTCAAGATACCGACCCAGTGCAATACCGTATATTTGATACAATTTATAGTGATGCTTGCGACACCGAAACTGATCTGGAAGAAGCCAGTGTCGAGCAACCACAACGCTTGAATCAATCTGGCTTATTTATGATTGGTGATCCTAAACAGGCGATTTATAGTTTCCGTGGCGCAGATATTTTCACTTACATGAAGGCACGTAATGCCGTGTCTGCCCATTATAGTTTAGATAATAACTATCGTTCTAGCGCACAGATGATTGATGCTGTTAATGGTTTTTTCCAACATAAAATTGCGCCATTTATTTATGATCAGGATATTCCTTTTCACCCTGTACAAGCGCCAGCGATTAAACGTAAAAAGTTAGTGGTGAATAACCCAGATGATGATCAACAAACTGCTTTACAGTTTTTGCATGTTAAAGGTGCATTGAGCAGTGATGCTTTCCGCCATCAAAGTGCACAAGCGACGGTTAATGAAATTAAAACATTATTATTGTTATCTCAACAAAAACAGGCTTACCTAGAAGATGTTGAGGGTAACCATCATCCAATTCACGCTAATAATATTTCAGTGCTAGTGAGAACCGGTAATGAGGCAAATATCATTCGTAAAGCACTATTGGAAGAGAATATTAATAGTGTGTATTTATCTCTTAAAGAGAGTGTATTTGCGAGCACTTTAGCGCAGGATTTATTACGTTTACTCAATGCTTGTTTACACCCAAGTAATGAGCGTTATTTACGTTCGGCAATCGCCTGTAAACTTTTTTCTTTAACCCCATTAGAAGTTCATAATACGTTTTCTGAAACGGCTAGTTGGGAAACTAAAATTGCTGATTTTGCTCGTTATAAAACGGTATGGGAAGAGAGCGGTATTCTAGTGATGCTGCAACAATGTTTTCATGAGCAAGGAATTAGCGCGCACTTATTAACACAAAATCAAGGCGAGCGCGCTTTAACGGATTTATTACACCTTGCAGAGTTGTTACAAAAAAATAGCATGGTGTATGAAGGGGCTTTTGCCTTAGTGCGATGGTTTAGTGAGCAAATTAGCCATGCTAAAAGTGAGCAAGGGGAGCAAAAGCAACGTTTAGAAAGTGAAAAATCTTTAGTGCAAGTGAGTACGCTCCATAAATCGAAAGGGTTGGAGTACGATATCGTATTTATTCCTTTTAGTGGTTTGTACCGTGAACCAAAAGAGTATTTATTTCACGATCAAAAACAGCGTTTAGTGTTTGATTTAGAAAGCAGTGATAGCAGTAAAGAGCAGACTCAAAAAGAGCTGTTAGCAGAAGATATTCGTTTATTATATGTAGGTTTAACACGCAGTGTCTACCGTTGTTATTTAGGTATTGGTCCTTACAAAAAAGGCCGTGCGAAAGCTACGCCATTAACGAAAAGTGCTTTAGGGTATTTAACCATTCAAGCAGGAGAAGAGTTACAAGCTGGCGATGACCAAAACTTGCTGCGGTTATTACAAGGAGTGTGTCAGCAATCAGAGAATATTGGTATTCGTCATGCACCTGATTTACCTAGTGAAACCTATCAGGTGGCGACACCATCTTTAGATCAATTAGTCGCTCCGAAAACCTTTTCTGGCGAGATCGAAAAAAATTGGTGGGTAACCAGTTACTCTGCACTATCACGCTTTCATAGCGCCCCAACTATCGAGGATAAGCAAACCAAAAAAATTCCTGAGGAGCGAGCAGCGTTAGCAGAGGCCAGTAAGGAATCGCAGCTAGTTAAAGATGTGCCCGAAAAAAGTGTGTTTAGTTTTCCAAGAGGGGCGAAACACGGTACATTTTTACATGAGTTATTTGAAGAGATAGATTTTCAAGATTGTCCTACTGAAGAGTTGCTCCCTTGGTTACAGGACAGGTTAACGGTAAATAACTACGAAGAGGCTGAACAGTGGGCTCCTATTGTAGGCCAATGGGTCCATAATATTTTAGCGCACCCTTTAAAATCAGATCTTTATCCTGATTTATCCTTATCTCAATTGAGTGAAGATCAAAAGAAAGTTGAGATGCAATTCTTTTTGCCAATGCAACCTATTGAGGCGACATCGGTTAATCGTTTAATTGCTTATTATGATCCGTTATCCGCCCAAGCAGGCGCATTGCAATTCAAACAAGTGCAAGGCATGTTAAAAGGGTTTATCGATTTAACGTTTGAGTATCAAGGACAATATTTTGTACTCGATTATAAATCAAATTATTTAGGTGATGAGTTAGCTGATTACAGTCAACAAGCGATGTCTGAAGCCATTATTGAGCATCGATATGATTTTCAATATCAGCTTTATACCTTGGCTTTACACCGATTATTACGATCACGTATTACCGACTATAACTATGACCAACACCTCGGAGGCGTGTTTTATACTTTCTTAAGAGGGATGCAAGGCAGTGCAGACGAAGGGGTATATTTTACTAAACCTAAATTTGAATTAATTGATAAATTAGATAAGTTATTAAGCGGTGAATTAACGGCTGAGATGTTGCAAGAGGAGTTGTCATGTTAGACCAATCAATACCATCAGGCCGTGAGCCGGCAACAGCTACGACAACGGACAATAGTATGTTAACACTGTTAAAGCAATGTCAGCTAAATCAACAAATTCGACCAATCGACTTTCATTTTGCAAAGTTTATGGCTGAATTAGGTGCAGATAATTTGATGCAATTGGCTGCGGCATTAACCAGCCAGCAATTAGGTGGTGGTCATATTTGTTTACCCATTGATAAAATTGGTGGACTATTTCATCAACACTGTTTGCAGTTGGCTCTGGACTCTCAACAACAAAGTGAGCATTTAAATGTGTCATGTATTTTTCATGACCAACAGCAAACGCATTATCAGCTCAATGAAAGTGCCTGTTGTGGTGACGGTGCTCCGCTAAGGTTGCAATATAATGCGCTATTTATGGCGCGTTATGCTGAGTTTGAACAGTTGATTTCCGATAAATTATTACAACCTATCCCAGTACAAGTTGATGTGGCTAGCAAAGGGTATCTAGAGAAGTTATTTACGCCGCAGTATCGCTATTTATGGGATGCATGGCAAACGGATACTGATCAATCGATTCAAATGTTATGTGAAAAATATTTGGATGTGATCGAGCAAGCGCCAGTTGACTGGTCTGCCGTTACTCAATGTTTTAATAATGCTAAATCAGCTGAAGACTTAGTTTTATTGGAGTCATTAATTCCCAATAAAGTGCGCTGTGATTGGCAAAAAATCAGTGCTGCGTTAGCTTTGACGTCTGCTCGTTGCATTATTTCCGGTGGACCGGGCACTGGCAAAACTACGACAGTAGTAAAATTGTTAGCGCTATTATTAAATGCACAACCTGACTTAATCATTAAGATGGTGGCGCCCACGGGTAAAGCGGCAGCACGTCTTACTGAATCAATCACCAATGCTTTAGATGAATTAGACTTAGGTAATTTGATAGAGGGGCAACAAGCTCCCAACATTCCAACGGATGCGAGTACCATTCATCGCTTATTAGGCGTACGTAATAATAGTGCGCATTTCCGCCATCATGCAGGCAATTTATTAACCTTGGATTTATTGTTAGTAGATGAAGCCTCGATGGTTGATTTACCATTGATGGCTAAATTATTGAGTGCGTTACCCGACCATGCGCGTTTAATTTTGTTGGGTGATAAAGACCAATTAGCTTCAGTTGAAGCTGGCGCGGTACTTGGTGATATTTGCTCTTTTATTGAATCAGGTTATAGCCAACAAAAAGCACAGCAATTAGCCGAATTAACCGGTTTTGATTGTTTGTTATCACAAGGCTTTTATGCACAAGCGACTATGGCTGATAATTTATGTCTGTTAAGGAAAAGTTATCGCTTTGATCAGTTTTCTGGTATTGGTTATTTAGCCAGTGCTGTGAATAAAGGCGGCGTAACCGCAGCAAAATTGGCCGCCTTATGTGAGCAATATGATGACCTTGCTTATTATGCTAATGATAGTGAAAGCGCTGCCGATTTTGAGCGTCTAGTGGTCGAAGGGTATACGCCATATTTATCTGAGTTATGTGTGATTAACAAAAATAACCGTGAGCAAGCTAAAAAGTTGTTGAGTGCATTTAATGACTTTAAAATATTGTGTGCAACGCGCGAACAAGAATGGGGTGTTGATACACTCAACCATCGTTGTGAAAAACTTTTACAAAAAGCGGGATTACTGGTTCGTCGTTTTGATATGACACAAACATGGTATGTGGGTCGTCCAGTGATGGTGACTGAAAACAGTTACCACCTTGGTTTATTTAATGGAGACATTGGGTTGTGTTTAGAGGATGAGCACGGTCAATTGAGAGTTTATTTTGTGATGCCCGATGGCACTGTTTCTGATTTTCAACCCAGCCGTTTACCAGCACATCAGACAGTATTTGCAATGACGGTGCATAAAAGTCAAGGATCTGAGTTTAAACACACTTTGTTAGCATTACCTGATTATGCATTACCAGTGATGAATCGTGAGTTGGTTTATACAGGCATCACACGTGCTAAAAAACGTTTAACCTTGATTGCTGATCTTGCCTTGGTGGCGAGTTCAGTAAGAAATAGAGCCAGTCGAAACAGTCGTTTAACAGAACGATTAAGTCGATAATGATTAAAATGCGGTAATCAAAGTGATTTGTTGCCGCGAAAATACAGACAGTAAAGAAAGGATGCAACATGACTCCAGCGATAAAAGTGGCAGAGAAACATAAAATCACATTCCAAGTTCATCAATATAAACATGATAAAAAACATGAGTCTTATGGGCTAGAAGCCGCTGAGAAGATGAATGTCGATCCCAAGCAAGTATTTAAAACGTTAGTGGTTGAGCTAGATAAAAAGTTGGTTGTGGCAATATTACCTGTGACTGAACAGTTGAATTTGAAAGCCGTTGCCAATGCATTAAAGGGTAAGAAGGCACAAATGGCCAATAAAAATGATGTGTTACGTTCATCGGGTTATGTTTTAGGTGGGGTGAGCCCTTTAGGTCAAAAAAAACAATTAACCACAGTGATTGATGAAACAGCAAAGTCGTATTCCGATATTTATGTTAGTGCGGGTAAGCGTGGCTTAGAGATTCAATTAAATGCACAAGATCTCGCGTCGATACTATCAGCTAGTTTTGTAGCCTTGACTTAGTGACTGATTCACCCCTGTTGTGGCTTGAGTCAAACTAATATCTACCTATGATAGCTCAGACTAAAGTTCTTCGTTTCTAGATGGTAAGCTTCATTGAACTCCTGTCGCTTTGGAGCTTATTAATAATACCAATCACACTAATTAACTGATCTATTTTACTTGCTAAAATAACTT
>NZ_JBAKAZ010000016.1:0-54258 GCF_038155185.1 Psychromonas aquatilis | reverse complement strand
ATAGTGGATATTATTATCCAGAATTAAAGTGTCCGGTTCAATTAGACCAGAATAAGTCTCTACATCAGGGAAGATCGTAGTATAAGTAAATAGGAAGTCTTCAAATTTGCTCTTATCATATTGGTATGCATAATATAACTTTTCACGACAATTAAGATCTTTATATTTTCCGGTTATTTCAAGAATCGATAAGTCATTACCTTTTAGTTCTTTAATTATTCGCTTGTTAATACTCTTATTCAGAACAGGTATAGCATTAGGCTGTGAATAACTTCTTGAATTACTATCAATTATGACAATTGAGTCTAAGGAGTCATGTATTTCAGCCAATTGAGTATCATCTCTTAATTGATAAATTAAGCTTTTATATTTATCTAAAGATGGTAATACACTGTCTCCGTACTTTATTGAGCCATTTTGTTTATTAAGTAAAAGAGCTCCGTTAACAATCACTTGCTCTTCTAGTAATTCCGAAAATGTTGTTTCATTATCCTCATCGAATTCAGAGTCTTCTGAGTATTTACCAGACCAAACTACTTCATTGCCTTTATTATCTTCAAACTCAAGTCTCCAATGTTCAGATGGAGCATCTGCGACCTTTCAATATTGCTCTTATGGCACTCAATGCGTTGATAATGGAAGTCTTACCCGCACCAGAAACTCCAACTAACACATTAAAAAGATCAAAAGAAAGATCATTAATCGTTATATTAGTCTGAGAATCGAAGTGATATATTTTTTTTATTAGCAATGGAATTATCTCTTTGAAAGTTAATACATTTTTGAAAAGGACTACCCTAACCAATTAATAGGATTTTTCTTCAACACTGACATTATCTTAATACTAGATTTTATCAACATATTTACTTACTAAATTTAATTTTTAAGAGCTGTTGTATAAGTTTTTGTAGAATACCTAATGAAGATCATTAATCAAGTCGTTGTCATGTAGATAGATGAAAGAACTTTGAATTAACAACGCAAACATGGAGCAAAAACCACTCTGCATATAAAAAAGATAGAAGATTAAAAGGAAGAAAGAAACTGATTTAAAGGTGTAAATAATAACCCCTTAAAAACAAAAAATGCCCTCATAATGATATGAAGGCATTTTTTAATTATACAAACGTTTACTACTGTTTGGTTTAAGCTTTGGTTTTATCTATTTCAGTGAATAAACCTTTAACTAAACTAATACAAGCAAGTAATAAAATAATAGTGAAAGGTAGTGCTGCAATAATAGTAATTGATTGCAGTGCTTGAATAGATTGCGTACCGCCAATCCACAACATTACCATTGCGATCAGGCCAGAAATAATTGCCCAAATGATTTTTTGCTTCATCGGTACTTCTAGCTTACCACCAGCAGTCATACTATCAATAACAATAGAGCCTGAGTCTAATGTTGTTACGAAGAATACGATGATTAAAACAACCGCAATAATAGAAAGAATGTTACCAAGAGGATAAGCATCTAACATGTAAAATAGGCTTAATGATACATCCGTAATACCTTGGTCTGCGCCTAGTAAGCCGACTTTATCAATGATCTGCTCAATCGCAACACCACCAAAAATAGACATCCAAAGAGTTGTCACAACCGTTGGTACCAGTAATACATAAAGCACAAATTCACGTACGGTACGGCCTTTAGAAATACGTGCCACAAACATACCAAAGAACGGTGCGTATGCTACCCACCATGCCCAATAGAACACTGTCCAACCATGTAACCAAGTTGTATCTTCACGGCCACTCGCTTGGCTTAACGGGATAACGTTTTTCACATAACCAATTACAGCTGTTGCTAATGAATCTAATACAGTGGTGAAGTTTAACACTGCAATTAACCCTAAAAATACAAAAGCAATAACCATGTTTAAGTTACTTAACAGCTTAACGCCACCATCCATGCCGCGTGTAACAGATAAAATCGCTAATCCCATGATTAAAGCAATAATAAACAGTTGCAGATAAAGGCTGTTTTCAAAGCCAAATACATAGCTTATTCCACTCGCTGCCTGTGTACCACCTAAGCCTAATGACGTTGCTAAACCAAATAATGTTACTAATACAGTTAATACATCAATGACGTCACCTACTCTGCCCCATACTCTATCACCTAGTAGTGGATAGAAAACTGAACGCATAGATAGTGGTAGCCCTTTATTATAAGCAAAGTAAGCTAAACATAAGGCTGTCATACCGTAGGTAGCCCAAGCATGTAATCCCCAGTGGAAAGCGGTTGCACCTAATGCTAACTCACGTCCTTCTGGTGTAAAAGCTTCAACATTTAAAGGCGTACCATACCAATCTGTGTAGAAAGCAGTTGGCTCAGCGACACCCCAGAAAATCAAACCAATCCCCATACCTGCAGCAAATAGCATGGCAATCCAAGAAGAAGTTGAATATTCAGGTGTGGCTTTATCGCCCCCTAGGCGAATTTTACCAAAAGGAGAAAAGACCAGTGCAACAGCGAACAGCAGCAATGCATTTGCTCCCCACATAAACAGGAAGTCAAAGTTAGACAGTACAGCGCCTTTAATTGAATCAATCGCACCTTTTGCTACACCTGGGTCTAGCAATAGTAATGTCACGATGAACAGAATAGATAAGCCTGCAGACACAGTGAAAACGATGTTATGGACATCCATTCCCCATTTAGTAATGTTATCTTGACCAACCTGGTAATCGGTTGAGTCGATACTATATTTTTTTGATTTAAATCCCATAAATTCTGCCGTTTGTACTTGTAAGCTAACAAGTAAAAACCAGCTCCCTATTAAATTGATGTCTGATTAATTACTTTTATCATTGAATCGATGATAAAAATAACGGTGTGATGATGACCTTAGCATTTGCAGGCTAAAGTCAGGCAGCGTACTTTAACACAAGTACCTTGGTTAACGTTTTTTAATCATAAACTGAAACTTTGTCATTGAATAATTTATTTAAAAAAAGCAGCTAAGTGCTACCGCTATTTTAGATTACGATTCCTATGCTGTGTATTTTGAGCCTTACCTACCCCACTCAATAAACTAAAAATGAGGGCGTTAGCTGCGTTTTTGTAGCTACGCTTTGCTGACTTTCACCAGCCCTTAAAACCATAAAATATATTGAGATATAAAAGCGGCAGCAATAAAAAAACCCACCAAGCGGTGGGTTTAAATATGAAGTTTTGTAATAGTGTTTTAATAAATATTATTAGCTAGCAGTTAACTCGCTTTCAGCTTGCACTAATAATTCAAACTCTTCTTGAGCTGATTTAGCAACTAAATTGTTACGGCCAATCAATGCGTAATACAGCATACCGATAACAAATAACACTAAAGTAAAGTAGAACGCTCGTACGTCATAAGCATAAACACCGGTTAACGCCACTAATGATAATATGAACGAGATACCTGACGTCACCACACCACCAGGTGTTTTGTATGGGCGTGCTAAGTTAGGTTGCTTGATACGCAATAAAATATGGCTACCCGACATCATTGCATAAGAAACCGTTGCCCCTACTACTGCCATTGATAACATTAAGTCACCTTCACCAGTTAATGATAATAAGAACCCTAAGATACCCGGGAAAATCAGCGAGCGTACTGGCACTTTACGTTTACTGGTTAACGATAATTGTTGTGGTAAGTAACCAGCACGAGATAATGCAAATACTAAACGGCTATAACCATAAATAATCGAAAAGAATGAAGCGATTAATCCCGCTAACCCTAGTACGTTAACCATAGTCGCTAGATTAGGGTTGCCTGTGATTTTTAATGCATCAACTAAAGGTACAGCACTACCCGCTGTCACTTGTGCACCCGCAGCACCTGCCACTAATACAACAACAAGAGTTGCAGTGAATAATAGGAAGATCATCGCGGCGATAATACCTTTAGGTACATCTTTCGCAGGATCTTTTGCTTCTTCTGCTGCAAGCGGTACGCCTTCTACCGCTAAAAATAACCACATCGCAAAAGGTAATGCAGCCCATACACCGTAATAACCCATTGGTAAGAAGTCAGTACCACCAGCTAATGGTGCAATGTCAAATAGGTTATCCATATTAAACTCAGGTAATAACACGACACCCGTTGCGATAATAGCTAATACCGCTAATGCGCTGATCACCATCATCACTTTTAATGCTTCTCCTGCACCAAAAATATGAATACCAATAAAGGCTAAATAGAACAAGGCATAAACAATTGGCCCATCAAAGCCTAATAACTCATTTACCGATGAACCAATAAAAATCACAATCGCCGCGGGTGCAAGTGTATATTCTATTAGTACCGCTAACCCGGTGAGGTAACCACCAGCAGGTCCCATAGCTTGGCGAGCAAAACTATAACCACCGCCTGCAGCCGGTATCGCAGCGGACATTTCAGCTAAAGATAATACTAACGTTAAATACATTAGCCCCATTAATACCGCAGCGATAACAAAACCGCCCCAACCAGCTTGCGCTATACCGAAGTTCCATCCGGCGAAATCGCCCGAAATAACATATGAAACCCCTAAGCCTGCAAGCAAGATCCAACCTGCGGCTCCTTTTTTTAATTGTCTTTGAGCAAGATACTCTTGGTTAGCAGACATAGTACTTCCTTTTTATCATCGTTAATTTTTATCATTAAATGTTTAATGAATATGTTTATAAGTGTTTTTTATGGCTCACTGTTAAGTGAGGTTCGTTAAGCTAAAGTGCTGTGTTTGCTCCGTTTCTAATAATGAATCTTCAGATCGATCCTTCAAATTAACCCCTGTCAAAGCCAAGCGACGAGATTCATTCAGTAAGTAAATGCTTTTATGTACTGCAGCCTGATATTTCAGGCCTTCAGGTCTAATGTTAGAGATGCAGTTACGCATCGAATCTTCCATCCCGCGTTGCGCCCCCCAAGTTAAATACAAGCCCATGCTGTCAGGTGAGCTCAATCCAGGTCGTTCTCCTATCAGCAGTACTACCTGTTTAGCATTTAAAGCTTCACAGACATCATCACCAACGGCGACTCGTCCTTGTTGCACTACGCAAATTGGGGCTATTTTCAGTTGTTTAGGAGACTCTTCTTGTAAGCGGCTAATAAACAACTCAACAAAGTTTTTGGCATGGTGGCTAATGGCATAGGAGGAAAGTCCATCTGCCAGTACAAACACCAGATCATAGGTTTCTTCATTCAAGGCTTTTAATGCCTCTATCGAAGTGCTATCTAACTGACGACCTAGATCAGGACGTTGTAAATACTCCATGCGATCTGTCGCTTTGCTGTGTAAACGTTGCATCGGTAAATAAGCAGACAGCACTGATGATTGTTGAAATTGCTCTGATAATTTATCGACATCGAGCGGCACATGAACAGCATCAATGGCCTGTGCATGAGAAAGTTGAAAACGTAATAGCTCGCTCGTCGGTAAGCTTGTACCAGCGCGCCCTAATCCGATACGTGCATCAGTAAATTGACGTAATTTAGCCCAAGGGTCTTGGTGCACTGCATGAGGCTGTTTTATCTGATCCGTTGAATTAGGTTTGCTCATAATGGCTCCTTAATCAAGTTCAGTGGTTTTGAAAAACTATCGGGTAACACGCTACTTAACTGGGTGGCGTTATTGGTAGGCGATATCTGCATTTTTTTAAGCCATTGATCAAACTCAGGTGCAGGACGCAATCCTAAAGCTTGACGGGCATATAAGGCATCGTGAAAAGAGGTGGTCTGATAATTCAACATAATATCGTCAGAGCCTGGAATCCCCATGATGAAAGAACACTCTGCAACACCTAATAGCGTCAGCAAATTATCCATATCATTTTGATCTGCATAGGCATGATTGGTATAGCAGATATCACAACCCATTGGTAAACCTAGTAGCTTTCCACAAAAATGATCTTCTAAGCCGGCACGAATAATCTGCTTTCCATCAAACAAGTATTCAGGGCCAATAAAACCAACCACTGTATTCACTAATAATGGGTTAAATTTACGCGCTACTGCATAAGCACGTGTTTCACAGGTTTGTTGATCCACACCATGGTGACCATTTGCAGATAAGGCACTGCCCTGTCCGGTCTCAAAGTACATCACATTATTGCCTACCGTACCGCGTTTGAGTTCTAACGCCGCTTGATGTGCTTCATCTAAGACATTGAGGTTAACGCCAAAGCCTTGGTTGGTTGCTTCGGTTCCACCAATGGATTGGAAAACCAGATCAACAGGTGCTCCAAGCTCAATTGCTTCAATGGTGTTAGTGACATGGGTTAATACACAAGATTGTGTTGGGATTTCATAATGTTGAATTACGTCGTCCATTAACTTCATTAGTTTCACGGCCTGTGAAACGCTGTCTGTCGCTGGGTTAATCCCTAATACCGCGTCACCATTACCATACATTAAGCCATCAAAAATCGTTGCGGCAATACCACTCACATCATCGGTTGGATGATTAGGTTGTAAACGTGTTGATAAGTGACCCGGTAAACCAATGGTGTTTCTGAATTGGGTAATAATATTGCATTTCTTCGCGACTAAGATTAGGTCTTGGTTACGCATTATTTTACTAACCGCAGCGACCATTTCCGGTGTTAAGCCAGCACGAATGCGTGCAAAGTCGACTTCAGTAATGGACTCTTGTAATAACCAATTACGGAAATCACCCACAGTGAGATGTGATATTTCAGAAAAAGCAGCCGCATCATGTTCATCGATAATTAATCGAGTAATTTCGTCTTTTTCATAGGGAATAAGCGTTTCTTGTAGAAATGTTTTTAATGGTAACTCGGCCAATAACATTTGTGCGACGGCACGTTGTTCTGCAGAAAGCGCTGCAACCCCAGCTAGTTGATCACCGGATCGTATTGGAGAAGCCTTCGCCATTAAATCAGCTAAATTCTCAAATTGATAAAGGTGGCTACCAAGCTGATAGCGATAATTGGACATTTCTAATACCTCAAAATAAAACTAGGCGCAAACTTTGCACTTAATATAGAGGAGCAATTGCGAAGAGTGTTCCAATTAAATAACGCAATTGCGCAATAATAAAAATCATTTAAAAACAGATAATTAGAATCGCTATGCATCAAATCAATGCACGACTATAGGAGGCGGTAAAATGACATTTTCACAGCAGCACCAAGTTAATACTTCCGCTGCACCAGAGAGGTGCAAATCCTTTACATTTGATGTTAATCAACAGGCAGAAAGTTTAAGACAATGGGAACAGCGCTATAATCAACATAGCAATGGCACCTTTAGCGGTTATTTAGATGAGTTAACATTAGGGGGAGTGCATTTTTTTGAGGAATTTACTAATCGTACTCTGCAACAACAGTGTTGTGTAAAACACGATAATTTATGGTTAGGGTTTTCTTTACAGAGCTTACGCCCCAAAATTAATAATAGTGATGTTTTAGCCGGGCAAATCATGACCCGACCTTCAGGGGTTGAGTTCGAGTTAATGACTCCGCCTGATTTTCATATTTACGGGTTAGTGATCAACAAGCATAGTTTAGATACTGAAATGATTGGGGCTGACTTCGACCTTTGGCAGGATAAAAGTACACACTTACAAGTATCCCAACCTGCACCCTATGTTAGTTATGAACTGGCTAAATTAATTAGCTTGTTATTAGGCAACAGTAATTCACCAATGGGGAGCACTCACTTACTTCAGGATGCAAGCCACTCAAGGCTAACCCGCTTAACACCTTTGATTACGTCTAAGGTGGCAGATCTGTTAATGCAGACGGAATATCAGCAGCATAATATCAGTGTGTCACAACAAACAACGCAGCGAGTGATCGCTGATATCACTGAATATATTCAAGAAACAGGTAACTACCCTCTTACGGTCACTGAGTTATGCCAAATCAGTAATGTCAGTCGTCGTGCATTACAATATTGCTTTGAACAAGGGTTGGGAGTTTCGCCTATTCAATACATCAGGGATTGTCGCTTAAATGAAATTAGAAGAGCGTTATTAAGTGCAAATAATCAAGATAGTATTGCCGATCTCGCATTAAACTTTGGTTTCTTTCATATCAGTACTTTTAATGCTTATTACAAAGAGTTATTTGCAGAAACGCCGACACAAACAATCCAGCGAGCAAGTCATTACTATCACCCAGTCCTTAGCAAAATAGCCACTACGCGACTTTAGATAAGGCACGGCATTGTTAAAAAAGATAAATGGGCGATTAAGCACTCAAATTGAGTACTTTAATTTGTTAACGCTATGTTATTATGATGATTAATTTTACCGATAGAAGTAGTTATTATGTCTCATCCTTTACTTGCTCGTGCCATCGATATTTGTAAATCAAACAATGTGCGCTTTACGCCTATTCGCCAACAGGTGTTTACATTAATGGCTGAACACAAAGGGGCGATTACAGCTTATGAATTATTAGAGCAGTTACAAAGAACTGACAGTAAGGCTAAACCGCCCACTATTTATCGTGCACTGGATTTTTTATTAGAGAATCACTTTATCCATAGAATTGAATCTTTAAACGCTTATTTGATGTGTAGCCACTTTGGTTGTGAACATGCGATGCAGCTTTTAATTTGTGATAGTTGTAAAACGGTAGTTGAGCTTAATGACTCGTTAATTGACGATGCTTTCTCTACTAAAGCAGATCAGTTTGGCTTTAAAATCACTAACAAAGTATTAGAGGCGCATGGCGTTTGTAATCAGTGTCTATAGTGCTTTGAGGGACAAAAAATAGGTAAAAAAAACCCTCAATACATGGAAGTATATTGAGGGAAACAAGGAATAAATCATGAAAATTTAAAACTTCAGATAATTAGTCTTCCTATTTTCAATTAAGTTCAAAAATAATACTAAATTATTAATGTGCTTCATCCCAGTTATCACCAACATCAGCATCAGCAATCAGTGGCACATCTAACTTAGCGGCATCCGCCATAATTGCTTGAATCTCTTTTGTGTAGGTTTCTACAGACTCTTCTTTAATAGCAAACACTAATTCATCGTGTACTTGCATTAGAATTTGTACGCTACCTTGTGGCTTCTGTTTTACCCACTCCGCCATGTCGATCATCGCTTTTTTGATGATATCTGCAGCTGTACCCTGCATTGGAGCATTGATTGCTGCACGTTCAGCGGCTTTCTTAAGCATACCGTTTTTAGCGTTAATATTAGGTAACTGTAGTCGACGACCAAAAATCGTTTCTACATAGGCTTTTTCATTGGCTAATAAACGCGTGTCTTCCATGTAAGTTAATACAGCCGGGTAACGACTGAAGTAACGGTCCATGTAAGTTTGCGCTTCTTGACGTCCAATGTTTAATTGCTTAGCTAAACCAAAGGCGCTCATACCGTAAATTAAACCAAAGTTAATGGCTTTAGCGCTACGACGTTGATCAACAGTCACTTCATCCAGCTCAACAGAGAATACTTCAGCTGCTGTCGCTTTATGGATATCTTTACCCGTTGAGAATGCCGTTAATAGACCTTCATCTTGCGATAGGTGCGCCATAATACGTAATTCAATTTGACTGTAATCGGCCGCGACAATTTTATAGCCAGGTTGTGCAATAAAGGCTTGGCGAATACGACGACCTTCACTGCTACGAATTGGAATATTTTGTAGATTTGGATCGCTTGATGATAAACGCCCAGTCACTGTTACTGCTTGATGATATGAAGTATGAAGACGACCTGTCTCTTCGTTAACCATTAATGGTAATTTATCTGTATAGGTCGATTTTAGTTTACTCAGTCCACGGTGCTCAATAATTAACTTAGGCAGAGGGTAAGTCAGTGCTAACTCTTGTAATACTTCTTCCGCTGTTGAAGGTGCACCTTTAGGGGTTTTCTTGATCACCGGAATGTTTAACTCTTCAAACAAAATAGTTTGTAACTGTTTTGGTGAACCTAAATTAAACGGTTTACCTGCTTCTTCGTATGCTTGCTCTTCTAACTCCAATAAACGCTTAGCAATTTCATTACTTTGCACTTTGAGTAGCTCGCTATCGATTTCAACACCACCTCTTTCAATATCTGAAAGTACAGTTAATAACGGCATTTCAATTTCATTTAATACGCTTAATAACTCAGGTGTTTCCTGTAAACGACTTTGTAACTCAAGATGTAGGCGTAACGTAATATCAGCATCTTCAGCAGCATAAGGCGCGGCTTCTTTAATCGCAATTTGGTTAAAGGTAAGTTGCTTTTTCCCCTTGCCCGCAATATCTTCAAAGCTAATGCATTTATGACCTAGGTATTTCAACGCTAAGGTATCCATATCATGCTTACCGGTACTGTCTAATACATAAGATTCGAGCATAGTATCAAAAGCAATACCCCCTAAGGTAATACCATGATTTAATAATACGCTGCGATCATACTTGAGGTTTTGGCCTACTTTTTTGTATTCATCTGACGATAACACAGGCTCTAATAGGGCCAATGTTTCTGTTAGGTCTAATTGTGCAGGTGCATCGATATAATCGTGTGTTAACGGTAAGTATGCCGCTTCAATAATAGGGTCTGCTTCTTCGCCTACATTAGTTTGAATAGCAAAAGATAAACCAACAATCTTAGCTTTCATGTAATCTAAGCTAGTGGTTTCTGTATCAAAAGCAAAAACATCAGCTTGCTTTAGCTTCTTAATCCATTGTAATAACTGACCTTTAGTATAAATCGTTTTGTAGCTATCACGGTCAACCATCGATTTCGCAGCCACAAACGCAGGATTTGCTTGGCTCTCTTGGCCTGAAGAAGCTTTCGCCACTAGGTTATCACCAGATAAAAGCGCCGCTAACCAACGTTTAAATTCTAATTTTCCAAATAACTTAATTAATTCATCAGTATCTTGTGGAATAGGTTTGAAGTCGTCATAACCCACCTCTAATTCAACATCTAATTTAATTGTCGCTAATTGGTATGAAAGACGCGCCATTGCTTCATTTTCTTGCATCTTTTTAGCCATGGTTTTACTACCACGGAAGCCTAGTGGTGCAAGTTTATCTAAGTTTTCATAGATACAATCCATATTACCTAGACCTTGCAACATTGCTAACGCGGTTTTTTCACCTACGCCAGGGACACCTGGAATATTATCGACTTTATCACCCATTAACGCTAAGTAGTCGATGATCATTTCCGGAGGAATACCAAACTTCTCATTAACACCAGGTACATCAAGGACGGTATTAGTCATGGTGTTAATTAAGTAAGTGTTTTCATCAACTAACTGCGCCATGTCTTTATCGCCAGTACTGATCAGGGTTTTAATCCCTTTTTTACTCGCTTGTAATGCCAATGTACCAATCACGTCATCGGCTTCTACACCAGGTACCGTTAAAATAGGTAAACCCATTGCTTTAATCACAGAATGCAGTGGTTCTATTTGGCTACGTAAATCATCTGGCATGCTAGGTCGGTTGGCTTTGTACTCAACATACATATCATCGCGAAAGGTTTTCCCTTTAGCATCAAAGACAACCACGATATGGGTTGGACTAAATTGCTTTAATAAGCTTTGTAGCATGTTTACTACACCATACACAGCACCAGTCGCTTCACCAGCTGAGTTGGTTAAATGTGGAGGAGAGAAGAAAGCTCTATATAAATAAGACGAACCATCAACAAGGACAAAGGGATTTTCAGGAACAACTGCCATAGATAACTACCTAACAAATAAAATAGTCTTATAGTATACCTATCACACTAAAAAATAGTCAGGCACTTTTGCAGTTTATTACTGTATATAAGCGATTAATTACCTGAATGAGGGGAGAATGATAAAAAATCAGAAAAGACAGCTATGGTTGCGATAAAAGGTAAGTATCCATTCACTTTTGTTCTGTAATACTCTGTGGATAACTCTGTTAACTGTTTTTTATAAAAAAAACAGGCACAAAAAGCATCCCAATAAGTTATTGTTTTTCAAAACAAATAACTATCAAAACAAATGAAAAGCTGTTAATTGATCAAAATGTAAAATGTGCATAACAAAAGTAACATTTGCACATTTTAGGGCTAATTAGCCCATATATTGCCCTACCGGGTTTGCATACATTTTTAATACAGTTTCCTGTAATTCAGGTGAAACCGCTTGTATGCGTGCTTTAAATGCCGCGATATCCTGTGCAGAGATATTATCGACATCTTGTTCTGCAGCAATTAAATTAGAGGGATGTAAAAAGTAGTTTTTATAGATTTGCGAGTCGACTTCTGTAGCAACGTCTTCTGCCGTTTCGTAATCATCTTCTAAAGGTTTACCAAAAGAAACATGAACATGGCCTTTTTGGCCCATAATGCCACTGACGATACTTTCAATATCTTCAAACTCTGACTTGTTATACGCACCAGATTCAGCCATTTCATATAATTCACGCGCTTTTTGTTGATCACATGGATCAAGCTCGTATGAAACCGCTACAGGTACAATATTTAAAGACTTAATATACTCTGGAAATGGTACCTTTTGCTTTTTACCATGAACATAAAACATCTTAATAATCGCAGGGTCAGTTTTATCAAAGCCATCTTTTGCTCGGCCTTCTTTCTGCGCAATCCAGATACTGCTATCTTCTTTTAGTGACGTAAAAATAAAGTCAGATAATGTCTGCAATGACTTCATCATCTCACGTACGCCACTAACAGAGCGTTGAACAATAAAGCTTTTATTCATACGCATTAAGTCTGAAACATACGGTTTACTTAATAAGTTATCACCAATCGCAATACGAACTGTGTGAAAATTCTCTAAACGCAGTGCCCAGTTTACAAAAGACGGGTCCATTGCGATATCACGATGATTAGACACAAATAGATAGTTTTTTTCAGGATCAAGACCTTCTAACCCAGAATAACTAAATTTTGTCGTCGTAGTGTCGATCATATATTTAACGTATTTACCAACCACTTGTTGCATTTTATCAATGCTATCAATCCCAGACCATTTGTATAAAAAGTAACGGCGTAACAAAGGTTTCAGGATAAATGAGAGGTACTTTGATAATTTAGGATAGCGAAAACTAAGGATCGCTTCCATGAACTCATCACTATTAATAACCCGCTTAATAGCTGGTTGGATCTCTTGATCATTGTAAGGACGAATTTCACTAAATTTATCAACGTTAGTTGGCATTGTTTATTTCTCTAAAAAATGGATGACGTATTTTACATACTTTTAGTCGCTATCGCGAATAAGATTTATTGATTAAGCGAGGTAAACTGAATAATAGGATTATTTTACATCAAAATAACAGCAAAATAATCAAATAACAACTACACAAGCAACACTTAATTAATATTTTCGTATGGGAGTTTAACAATCATTTTAGCCTATTAAACTACCCATTAACGTTAATTGATCGCTTATATTTTAAATAAAAGCAAAAGCATCACCGTAAATATGTTCAATTAAAGCACCTTGTTTCACAAAGTCTTCACGCGCTACTTTAGCCATTTCAAATCGGCCAACGATGTATATATCAAACATAGATAAGTCGCTAAAATCAGCGAGTACGGCTTGATGTACGTAACCATGTTTACCTAACCAACCTTCCTCTGGTAACTCTACAACAGGATGGAAATTGATATTGCTATGTTCAGTAGACCAGTCGATTGCTTGCTCTTCGAAATAGAAGTGAGAATACTCTTTTACTCCCCAGTACAAATGGACAGGGTTTTTAAGGTTTAATTCAACTATGCTTTCTAATATCGACTTCACATAAGAAAAACCAGTGCCGCCAGCCATTAAAATAATAGGACGAGATGAATCTTCACGTAAATAAGCAACACCATTTGCAATTTCAACTTCTAGAGGCTCGCCAGATTGCATTTTTTCAACAACTTGCATTGCATATTTATTTTCAGGCGTTGCACCGATATGTAATTCAATTAAATCATTTGAAGGCGCATTCGCAATAGAGAAATGGCGCTTATCCCCCTCACCCATGATCACTGAAACATATTGACCAGCCTTAAAAGAAACACTTTTTGTTGGCTTTAAAAATATACGGTATAAAAACGCATTAAGCTTTTCAATTGAAGCTACATTACAAGTTGTTTGAGGCATTTTTTTCTCTTTAATGTTAAGGAAATAATACTGCAATGATTATCACACTTTGCAGGTACTGCTACATTATTACAAAATATCTAGTTCGTTCCAAAGATCGTCTATTTTTTCTTTGACCTTCTCATCCATTACGATTGGTGTTCCCCACTCTCGAGTGGTCTCACCTTCCCATTTATTGGTCGCATCCAATCCCATTTTTGAGCCTAAGCCCGAAACCGGTGAAGCAAAGTCCAAGTAATCAATCGGAGTGTTCTCGACTAATGTGGTATCTCGACTTGGATCCATACGTGTCGTAATCGCCCACATAACATCATTCCAATCTCGTACATTAACATCATCATCACAAACAATAATGAATTTCGTGTACATAAATTGGCGTAAAAAAGACCAAATCCCTAACATCACACGTTTAGCATGACCAGGATAACTCTTCTTCATCGATACAACAGCCATGCGGTATGAACAACCTTCTGGCGGTAAGTAGAAGTCTACAATTTCAGGAAATTGCTTTTTAATGATCGGTACGAATACTTCATTTAATGCAACACCTAAAATTGCCGGTTCATCAGGTGGACGGCCAGTGTAAGTACTATGATAAATGGGATCTTTTCTGGTAGTAACATGAGTCACTGTCATTACTTGGAAATCATCCACTTCATTGTAATAACCAGTATGATCTCCATAAGGGCCTTCAGGTGCTTCCTCACCTGGCATTAAATACCCTTCTAAGATGATTTCAGCGGTCGCTGGTACATCTAAATCATTGCTTATTCCGCTAGCAACTTTTGTTCTTGATCCACGTAATAAGCCAGCAAACGCATATTCTGATAATGTATCTGGTACAGGTGTCACCGCTCCTAAAATAGTCGCTGGATCAGCACCCAATGCGACACTCACAGGGAAAGGTTTACCTGGGTTGGATTCTTGCCACTCATGAAAATCAATTGCGCCACCACGATGCGATAACCAACGCATAATAATTTTGTTTTTCGAGATTAATTGCTGACGATATATGCCAAGATTTTGACGTTTTTTGTAAGGGCCACGTGTGATCGTTAATCCCCAAGTAATCAATGGAGCGACATCACCCGGCCAACATTTCATGATCGGTAATTTAGTTAAGTCAACCTCTTCGCCTTCCATCACCACTTCCTGACAAGCAGGTGATTTGATGCGTTTAGTAGGCATATTGAGAACTTGTTTAAAGATAGGCAACTTTTCCCACATTGCCTTCATACCTTTAGGTGGCTCAGGCTCTTTTAAGTAAGCTAACCACTCACCCACTTCACGTAATTCTTTAACCTCTTCTTTGCCCATACCTAACGCAACACGCTCAGGTGTACCAAATAAGTTGGTTAATACTGGCGTATCATAGCCTTTAGGGTTTTCAAATAATAAAGCAGGTCCACCAGCACGCAAAGTACGGTCAGATATTTCAGTCATTTCTAGGTTAGGATCAATTTCTTTTGTGATCCTTTTCAATAACCCTTTTTCTTCTAACTGACTTAAGAAATCACGTAAATCATCAAATTTCATGTTCACCTACTACAGCAAATTAATTATACGGTCTTACATATTACGAGGGAAAAACACCTACATTCAAGTAATATTTAAGGCAAAAAAAACGCTACCTGAGTAGCGTTATTATTCCATCTAAATAGGATGGTTATTATTTAGTTTTTTGATTTTTCATTGCATCAAAGAAGTCATCATTAGTTTTGCTTAGACCTAGCTTATCAATCATGAATTCTGTTGCACCAATCTCGCCCATTGGATGTACAATCTTACGTAAAATCCACATACGCTGTAACTCATCAGACTTAGTAAGTAGCTCTTCACGACGCGTACCAGAACGAGTGATATCAATTGCTGGATATACACGTTTTTCAGATAATTTGCGATTTAAGTGGATTTCAGAGTTACCTGTACCTTTAAACTCTTCATAGATAACTTCATCCATTTTAGAGCCTGTATCGATCAAGGCTGTTGCAAGAATAGTTAAACTGCCACCTTCTTCAACATTACGCGCAGCACCAAAGAAGCGCTTAGGACGATGTAGTGCATTGGCATCAACACCACCGGTTAATACTTTGCCTGAGCTTGGAATAACGGTGTTATAAGCACGTGCTAAACGTGTTATTGAATCTAATAGAATCACCACATCTTTTTTATGCTCAACAAGGCGTTTTGCCTTTTCAATTACCATTTCAGCAACTTGAACGTGACGGTTAGCCGGTTCATCAAAAGTAGATGCAACCACTTCACCACGTACTAAACGGCGCATTTCTGTTACTTCTTCAGGACGTTCATCGATTAATAATACGATAAGTTCTGCTTCTGGGTGATTAATTGAAATACTTTGTGCAAGATTTTGCAGCAGCATTGTTTTACCAGCTTTTGGTGGTGCAACGATCAATCCACGTTGACCTTTACCAATTGGTGAAACTAAATCTAAAATACGTGCTGTGATGTCTTCTGTACTACCACTACCATTTTCTAAACGTAAACGGTCATCTGGATGAATCGGTGTTAAGTTTTCAAATAAGATTTTGTTACGTGAGTTTTCTGGTTTATCGAAGTTTACTTGCATTATTTTTAACAATGCAAAATAACGCTCACCTTCTTTAGGCGGTCTAATCTTACCCTCTACACTATCACCCGTACGTAGGTTAAAACGACGAATCTGACTTGGAGAAATATAAATATCATCAGGACCAGCTAGATAAGAACTATCCGAGCTACGTAAAAATCCAAAACCATCTTGTAATATCTCTAAAACACCAGCACCGAAGATATCAGCACCACTTTTAGCTTGGGATTTTAAGATGGCGAAGATGATATCTTGCTTTCTAAGACGGGCTAAATTTTCTAGCCCCATTGAAGTTCCAAGCTCAACAAGCTCAGGTACAGGTGTGTTTTTTAATTCGGTTAAATTCATAGTTTAATTTGATGTTTTTATTGGGATAAAGGGTAGATCGTTTGAATTCGGATAACATGAACATTGGATTGCTCATATTTTGAACGTAAGGTAGCATTAAAAATTAAAGCTGTCCAGAATGAAGATCAAGTGTTCGAAAGTTAATCTTCATTCTGATGAATATATTAAACGTTAGCGTCTAAAAATTCCGTAAGTTGTGACTTAGAAAGCGCACCAACTTTAGTTGCAGCAACTTTGCCGTCTTTAAATAATAATAACGTTGGGATACCACGGATACCAAATTTAGGTGGTGTAGCGCTGTTTTCGTCAATATTTAATTTACCAACAGTTACTTTGCCTTTGTACTCTTCAGCAACTTCTTCCAAGATTGGAGCGATCATTTTACAAGGACCACACCATTCAGCCCAAAAATCAACTAGTACAGGGCTAGATGCATTGATTACGTCTGCATCAAAAGTTACATCACTTAATGTGACAATGTTTTCATTTTCGCTCATTTTTATCTCCAGAAAAGATTTAATAGTTAAAAGTGACTATACCATGGTCACTAATAAAATATATTTTAGTTATTTGAATCGATCTCAATATTTATTGCAAGTATTAAATGCTATGATCAGCGAATGAATAAAACACACTTAACTCAAACAAAATTTTCAGACTTACCTCTAGAGGCAAGTCTACTTTCAGGTTTAACCGCTAAAGGGTTCGAATACTGTACACCTATTCAAGCTTTATCACTGCCAATCACTTTACAAGGTAAAGACATTGCAGGGCAAGCCCAAACAGGGACAGGGAAAACTCTTGCGTTTTTACCTGCTGTATTCCATCACCTATTGGTTAATCAAGCACCTGAAAATCGCCGTAAGAATCAGCCTAGAGCTATTATTTTAGCCCCTACGCGTGAGCTTGCGATTCAAATCCATAAAGATGCAATCTCACTTTCTGAGTCAACATCTCTGCACCTTGGTTTAGCATATGGGGGCGAGAAAGTAGAAATTCAACAGAATAAGCTAGAAAAAGGTGTTGATATTTTAATTGGCACTTGTGGCCGTATAATAGACTTTGTAAAACAAGGTATTATCAGCCTAGATTCTATTCAATCTGTTGTCTTAGATGAAGCTGATCGTATGTTCGATTTAGGCTTTATTAAAGATATTCGCTACTTATTCCGTCGCATGCCACCGGCAAACCAACGCTTAAACTTATTATTTTCAGCAACCTTGTCACATAAAGTACAAGAACTTGCTTTTGAACATATGAATAGCCCAGAACATGTTCAAATTGAACCTGAAGTAATGACTTCAGCCAATATTACTGAAGAATTATTCTACCCATCAAACGAAGACAAAATGTTATTGCTACTGAGTCTGATGGAAGATGAATGGCCAGAAAAAGCCATCGTATTTGCCAATACCAAACATGCTTGTGAAAAAGTATGGGGTTATTTAGCCGGTGACGGTCATCGTGCAGGTTTATTAACAGGTGATGTTCCACAGAAAAAACGTGAGCAAATCTTAAAACAATTCACCGATGGCGATATTGATATCTTAATTGCGACTGATGTAGCAGCTCGTGGTTTGCATATTCCTAAGGTATCGCATGTATTTAACTTCGATTTACCTGATGACTGTGAAGATTATGTTCACCGTATTGGACGTACAGGTCGAGCAGGTGAAAAAGGATTAGCGATTAGTTTAGCTTGTGAAAAATACGTATTTAATTTGCCTTCTATCGAAGAATATATTAAACATAACATTCCAGTAAGTGAATATGATAAAGATTCATTATTAGATTCATTGCCTGTCATGAAAGTAACAAAATATAAAGTTAACCCTAACAATCGTAAAGATAATTACCATAGGTCGCATAAAAGATAATATGACAGCAGCAAATTACACCATTATTGACTTAGGCTCGAATAGCTTTCACATGCTGACGGTAACCAAGCACGATAATGGGTTTAACGTAGTTTCAAAACATAAACAGAAAGTACGTTTAGCTGCTGGCCTAAATGGTGATAAAGAACTCGATAAAGCAACGATGGAGAAAGGCTGGGCTTGCCTAGAAAATTTCAAATTGTTGCTTGATCAGATTAACCCCGTGACAATACTCATCACAGCAACTGCTGCTCTAAGAATAGCCGTAAATAGCCCAATATTCATTAAAAAAGCTGAACGTATTCTTGGCCAACCAATTAATCTTATTTCTGGTATTCAAGAAGCACGTACTATTTTTAAAGGTGTCTCATTTACCGAGCAAACTGATCAAGAGCTATTAGTGTTGGATATTGGTGGTGCGAGTACTGAGCTTGTTTTAGGAAAAGCGAATAATATACATGTTGCCAATAGTCTTAATATCGGTTGTGTAACTTGGTTAAGTCATTACTTTGCCGATGGGTTATTAACTGAATATAACTTTAACAATGCAATAAATGCAGCAAAACAAGTTATTTCCACAGTAAAATCACAATATATCGAGTTTAAGTGGGAGCTTACATTAGGCGCTTCTGGAACGATTCAAGCGGTCAATGAGATAAACCAAGTACAGCAATTAAGTCAAAATTTATCTATTGAATTATTACAACAAATCAAACAACAATGCATACAATGCCAAACCGTTGAAAACATCAATATAGTAGGCTTACAAAACTCCAGAAAACCAGTTTTTGCTAGCGGTTTAGCGATTTTAATTGCTCTTTTTGAGTCGCTCGATATTGATGAGATGCAGCTCTCTAGAGGCGCTTTAAGAGAAGGTTTAATTAGCATGATGTTCACAGGCCAAACCGACTTCAATTAGTCTTTACCCGCTAATACTTCCTTTCCCAACAATAAAATCACAGAGAATTAACTAACCTAAAAGAAAGTTAAAAGTGTTATGCTGATATTTTTAATAATATTAAAAATGGGCTGAATATGAACAGTATAAAGCTAAGCGTTATTTGTATATTAGTATTGTTATCTACTGCTTGTAGCATGCAGCAAGTGAAAAGTAATAGCACCGCCTTTTATGTCAGTGACTTTATCCCGTCAGGTAATTTAGTGGTGACAGCTGCCTCCCCAGAAAAAAGTACTTCCTTAGAGTTTATGAACTACAAACAAAAGTTTGAAGAAAAGCTGTCTAATGCTGGTTATAACATTGTTAATAGCATTGATCAGGCTGATTATATTGCAGAAATTGATTATAAAATTACGCCAGGGGAAACCTTGATCTCTTCATCACCTGTGTATGCAACAGGCTCATATCGCTTTGGTCGATCGTTTAGCCTAGGAGCAAATCGAGCGGTTTCGTCATCGACAGATGCCATTACCTTATATGATAAGTTAATTACCTTAGAAATTATGAAAGCGACAACAGAAACAACCTCTGAAAATAGTAAGGTTTATGAGTCACGCATAAAAAGTTTAGGAAGCTGTGCTGACCTAGCGGGTGTATTCGATCCTTTATTAACCACCCTATTTAATAACTTCCCCGGAGAAAACGGTAAAACAATGACAACCACCGTTACCTATCAGGGAGAGTGCGACGATTAAATATGATCATCATATATTTGATAGCTCTCTTTAGAGCTGTCATTCAAGTTGTTAAATCGCTCAAGACAATCCAGGTAAAACATGATCAGATTGTGGCCCTCTTATAGCGCACTAACATCAACACCATTCACTCCAAACTGATCTTTATACCAATCTGTAAAATTAACAGGTCAGTTTCATCCAATCCCTAAAGCAAATACTTTTCACCCTTCGAGATCTTCGCTTAGATAGATACTCAATAAAACAAAGTACTTCGTTGCATTTTACTTAGATGAAGTTTGTTTTAGTTTTTTACTTTGATGCAAGCAGGGAGACTAAAGTCACCGCCCCGAAGCGAACGTCAATACTATTCCGCTTAGATAGATACTCACCCATTTATTAACGCTAGGTCTACTCACTTTCAGGAACCTTACTTTGACTTTAGGGCGGTGGACGAATTAAGCCTCAGCTTAGTATCATGAGCAGAGAAGCTCTGCGACTCCTTTTCAAGAACCTTGTTTTGACTTTGGGGCGGTCAGCGAATTAAGCCTCAGCTTAGTATTATGAGCAGAGAAGCTATGCGACTCCTTTTCAAGAACCTTGTTTTGACTTTGGGGCGGTGGGCGAATTAAGCGTCAGCTTAGTCTCATGAGCGGAGAAGCTCTGCGACTCCTTTTTTTAGCCTCCCCTGTAAATGCAGTTAATAAAACCAAGCACTTCGCTGCATTTTACTTAGATGAAGTTTTTTTTAGTTTTTTACTTTGATGCAAGCAGGGAGACTAAAGTCACCGCCCCGAAGCGAACGTCAACGTCAATACTACTCCGCTTAGATAGTTATTCACCTATTTATTAACACTAGGTCTACTCGTTTTTAGGAACTGAGCAATTTGGGTCGTGAATGACCATCTTGAAAATGTGCTAAAGCCAGTAAACGCATTTTCATTTGTAATGAAGTTTGCTTACGGGCAAATACTTTAAAATCTGTCTTTTTTATGTGCTCTATCTTGAGTTGCTTTAATCGCAATAGATAAATCAATTAGATCGTATTTTTACTTAGATTGGTATTGTAGACTTTCTCGTTTCAGCTCATTTTAATTAACAGACCAACGAAAATTGAAGATTTGATGGGGTGTTGCATCCACTAAAAATTTAACAGGTGTTGCGTTTATGTGAGGTTTTGTAACATTTTAGATAAAAACTATCGATATCGCGCATTTCATCTCCACTTTGACGATAATATAAGCTTAAATACCTGAAAACACCCAATCATCATACAATATGAACTTAAGTTATTAAATTACATGAGAAAATAGACAATAAAAGTCATAATAAGCTGCTATCTAAAAATAAAAATAGCTGACTTAGCGAACAAAAATAAGCGCGAATTAACTCAAAATGAGAGTGAACGCTCAAAATAAATTCTTTTATGTAGCAAATTTGTTAATGATAAGTATCGTTGCCCACAACAAAGCAAGTCTTTAACGAAATGATAATTTAAAGGAATAAAAAATGAGTAAACAACATTCATTAATTGGACAGTGTATCGCTGAGTTTATCGGTACAGCGCTATTGATATTTTTTGGTGTAGGGTGTGTTGCAGCGTTAGTATTAACAGGCGCTAGCTTTGGTCAATGGGAAATAAGCATCATGTGGGGAATGGGCGTTGCCGTTGCAATTTATTGTACTGCAGGTGTTTCTGGCGCTCATATTAATCCAGCCGTAACAATCGCACTGGCTTTATTTCATGGCTTTAACAAAAGCAAAGTTATCCCATATATCATCTCTCAATTATTAGGTGCATTTTGTTCAGCAGCATTAATTTATGCCTTATACAGCAATTTATTTAGCGATTATGAAATTGCTCATAACTTTGTACGTAGCAGTGAAGCAGCGCTTTCAACGGCTGGTATCTTTTCAACATACCCGCATCCAGCACTTAGCTTTTTCGGTGCATTCTCAGTTGAGTTTGTGATAACGGCAGTCCTAATGTTTGTGATTTTAGCATTAGGTGATGAAAATAATGGCGCGCCACGTGGCCCTTTAAACCCCGTTTTAATCGGTGTATTAATCGCCGTTATCGGTGGTTCGCTAGGTCCCCTAACCGGATTTGCAATGAACCCAGCACGTGACTTTGGTCCAAAATTATTTGCTTACTTTGCCGGATGGGATTTTGCGCTAACGGGTGCGAAAGAGATACCTTACTTTATCGTTCCTATTTTAGCTCCAATTTTTGGCGCATGTTTTGGCGCATGGGTATACCCTAAGGTGATTTCACCTTACCTACCAGAAACTGGACACGGTTGTACTATCCCAAATGAATGCGACTAATCAGCAATAAATTCAGCTATTAATAGCGCAACTTAAACGCGTCATTAATAACTCAAAACTAATATTAAGTAGAAAGGAAAAACTCATGACAGATAAAAAATATATAGTGGCTTTAGACCAAGGAACAACTAGCTCTCGTGCAGTTATTCTTGATCACGATGCAAATATTGTTAGTGTTTCACAGCGTGAATTTACACAAATTTATCCGCACTCAGGTTGGGTTGAACATGATCCAATGGAAATTTATGCAACACAAAGCTCTGTGTTAACTGAGACACTAGCGAAAGCAAGTATTCGTAGTGATCAAGTTGCAGCAATCGGTATCACTAACCAACGTGAAACCACTATTGTTTGGAACAAAGAAACCGGCAAGCCTGTATATAACGCAATCGTATGGCAATGTCGTCGTACTGCTGCTATCTGTGAAGAATTAAAAACACACGAAGGCCTAGAAGACTATGTACGTGAAAATACTGGTCTGATGCTTGACCCTTACTTCTCAGGTACAAAAATTAAATGGATTTTAGACAATGTTGAAGGCGCAAGAGAAGACGCAGAAGCTGGCAAACTATTATTTGGTACTGTCGATACTTGGTTAATCTGGAAAATGACACAAGGCCGTGTTCATGTAACTGATTACACTAATGCTTCACGTACAATGCTATTTAATATCAACACATTAGAGTGGGATGAAAAGCTACTTAAAGAGCTAGGTATTCCAAAATCAATGATGGCTGAAGTAAAAAGCTCTTCAGAAGTTTATGGTAAAACCAACATTGGTGGTACAGGCGGTACACGTATCCCTATCGCTGGTATTGCAGGCGATCAGCAAGCTGCGCTTTACGGACACATGTGTGTTGAAAAAGGCCAAGCAAAAAATACCTATGGTACAGGTTGTTTCTTGTTAATGAATACAGGAAAAGAAAAAATAACGTCGACACACGGTCTATTAACGACCCTAGCTTGTGGTCCTCGAGGCGAACCAAGCTATGCTTTAGAGGGTGCGGTATTTATGGGCGGTGCATCAATTCAATGGCTTCGTGATGAGATGAAAATCTTATCAGATGCAAAAGACTCTGAATATTTTGCGACTAAAGTTGGTTCATCTAATGGTGTGTACGTTGTTCCTGCATTCACTGGCTTAGGTGCTCCTTATTGGAACCCATATGCTCGCGGTACTATTGTAGGTTTAACAAGAGGTACAAACTCTAACCACATTATACGTGCAACCTTAGAAAGTATTGCTTACCAAACACGTGATGTTTTAGATGCAATGCAAGCCGATTCAAATATCCAACTTGCATCATTACGTGTAGATGGCGGAGCGGTAGCCAACAACTTCTTAATGCAATTCCAATCAGATGTATTAAATACAGCTGTTCATCGCCCTGCTATTACTGAAGTAACGGCATTAGGCTCAGCTTACCTTGCAGGTATTGCAGTAGGTTACTGGGATGGTTTAGATGAGCTTGCTAACAAAGCATCAATTGAGCGTTCATTCGAACCTGTTGCTGTACAAGAAAAACGTCAACAACGCTATAACGGTTGGAAGCGCGCTGTTAAGTGTGCGACTGTTTGGGCTGACTTACATAACGAAGATAATGAAGATACGCCTTAATTAGTCGGTGATATTTTAATTTTATTAAAGAGCGCTTATTGCGCTCTTTTTCATTTGATTAATAACCAATCCAACATATTCATAGCCTTTAAACAGCAGTTCGAAACCTAAGGCTCACTATACGCTCAAAAAGAGTGTAAATTCTTGCTATTTCTCATACCTGCGCAGTAAACTGATTGTATTTAATAGCAATAATAGGAATTACAAAAGTGAAACAAACGACCAGACATCAGGAAATAGTTAATCTTGTTCAAAAAAATGGGTTTGTTAGTACTGACAGTCTTGTTGAACATTTTAATGTAAGCCCACAAACAATTCGCCGCGATCTAAATGAACTTGCCGATGAAAATAAGATCCGTAGACACCACGGTGGTGCGACAACACAACAAAGCTCTGTTAATAGCTCATATAGCGACCGTAAAATCCGTCAGTCACATGCTAAAGATAGTATCGCTGCTGCACTTGTTAAATATATTCCAGATGGCGCCACTTTATTTATTGATATCGGTACAACTCCCGAATCGGTTGCAAAAGAGTTAGTTAAAAAACATAAAGATTTACGCATTGTTACCAATAATATCAATGTCGCTGGTATTTTAATGGGCAACAAAGATTTTAAAGTGATTCTTGCCGGCGGTGAAGTACGAAATAGAGATGGTGGAATCGTTGGTGAAGCTACCTTAGACTTTATCAAGCAGTTCCGTTTAGACTTTGGCATCATAGGTATCAGTGGAATAGATTATGATGGTTCACTGTTAGATTTTGATTACCATGAAGTACGCGTTAAACAAGCAATTATCGAAAATAGTCGCAGTGTTTTTCTGGCTGTGGACCATACTAAATTTGGCCGTAATGCGATGGTTAATTTAGGTAATATCAGTGAATTAGATATGTTAATAACAGACTTAACGCCACCAGATGAAATCGTTTCTATCCTTAAAGAGCACGATATTCCCCTTAACGTAATCGACTTTGAAGCACTACCAGAATAGTTTATAAAGAATAGTGAGAGCAGTTATATAACCTCTCTCACTATCACTGATATGACCTTGGGTAGGCACAATAAAAATAGCTTGATCTATCCAAGAGCAATTATTAATTATCAGCTTTAATGGCTAATAACTGCTGCGTAAACTCTGCAAAACCATAACCACCAGATTTGCTCATTATTACCTCAGGATGAAACTGAAGTTGGCTCCAATAGTTTTTAATATTAGCGACTCCAACACTTTTCGGTAATGCGGCAAACATAAATTGATCATTTAATGAGTCTCCCACATAACAAACTTGTGAAAGAATTTCAGAGGTCGATAAGCCTTTTTCCTGTAAGAAAGAAAAAGAGGTCGCCTTTTTAGAGTGTTCGCCATACCAACTATTAATATGAATTGAACTAGCTGTTGCATTCGCCCCTAATTGTTTAATTTTAGAGACGATCTCCTCGATAATAGGCGCAGCAACAGGGTCACAATTCTGACCAATATCAATGGCAACCTCGCATAAACGATAAGACTGATCCAAAGTAAAATTAAGTTCAGGGTAATCAGCTAAAATCGACTCTACCTGCTCCTTTAAGGTTGCTTGTTTTTGTGCAATGGTTGGCAATGGCACTCCTGACTTAAGCGTCAAGTTACCAGCCTCTTTCTCCATAATAAAAGCACCATTTTCACCGATCACAGCATCCACTGGCCACAGTTGTGCAATATGATCACACCAACCAGCACAAGCGCCTGTCACGGCAACCACTTTAAGCCCAGCTTGTTGTAACTCAGCCAAAGCAATTAACGTTTCAGGTGGTAATTGTCCATGCCAGGTTAAAGTATCATCGACATCTGTCAGTACCCATTTCACCTCGTTCCAATCGCTGGTTAAGGCATCTTTTAATGGCTTCATTGTATTTCCTTGCGCATTATTGAAAGCATTTATTATTTTGATTATTGGCACCTTACAGATGCCATGACCTTATAATAAGTTAGGTAAGAACATCACCAGACTTTCCGAGTAAGTTAAGATCATTAACACAATAAATAATGCTAATAATAAAGGAGCAACCTCACGTACAAAGTCCATTAGTTTTACTTTCAATATGGAACAAACCGTAAACATCATCGAGCCAAATGGTGGTGTGACCCCGCCAATCATAATGTTAACAATAACAATGATGCCGAAATGCACAGGGTTTACACCAAGATTCAGTACTGCCGGTAGTAATAGTGGCGTTAGGATGATCATCGCCGCCCCGCCCTCTATGAACATTCCTACAATCAATAACAGTAAGTTAATCAGCATTAATAAGACTAATTTATTATCCGTTACTTGAATTAAGGCAGATGCAACATTCTGTGGAATTTGCTCCAGAGTCATGTAGTAACCAAATATCATTGCACCAATAATAATGAACATCACACTACTGGTACCTTGGATCGTCTCTTTGAAGATTGCAGGAAGGTGTATCACCTTTAATTCACGATAAACAAAGAAACCTATAATGGCACACAGTAAAACAGCAATGGCGCCTGCTTCGGTAGGTGTAAATAAACCAAAACGCATCCCTAAAATAATCCCAAATGGAATCAATAACGCAGGAATTGCTTTACCTAGATAATGCAATCGCTCTTTACCTGGCGCAGGCTCTGAACGTGACGGCGCATATTTCCGACGTCTAGCAATAATAGCAATTGTCACCATGAGAGATAATGCCATCATAAAGGCAGGTACATAGCCCGCAATAAACATTTCATGTACAGAAACATTCGCTAACAACGCATAAATAATTAAGTTAATACCAGGTGGGATAACCGGACTTATACTCGATGATGCGGCGGTGATCGCAGCAGTAAAGGGTAAGTCATAACCGCGCTTGGTCATTTCAGGTGCTAGGATTTTAGATTGCATTGCCGCATCAGCATTAGCCGATCCTGAAATACCACCCATTAACGTACTTAAGGCAACATTAACATGGGCAAGACCACCTGTTTTATGGCCAATCAATGAATCAGCCAATGATAATAAACTACGACTAATACCTGAATAGTTCATGACTGACCCCACCATAATAAAGAAGGGTATGGCTAACAAGGGAAATGATGAAGCCGATGATATGAATCGTTGCATCACTAATGTCACCGGAATAGAGGTATTAATAAATAAAAAATACACTAAAGAAGAAGCAATTAAAGAAAATGCAATGGGTATATTTAATAAAAATAACGAGAATAAAATAATAATTGGAAGATAGATTTCCACGATGTCACCTATATATTATCTGACTGCGACGATTCAATATCGCCACTTTGCTGAGGTTTTTGGAGCTTTTTAATGTCTTTAAAAATAAAATTAAGCGTATGAATAGACATCAAAGAGAAACACAGAAATAGCACACCATTAATGGTGAAATAAGACATTCCCATTACCGGCGTGACTTTGTTAGACAACATCATGTAATCGTAACTTAAGTATGCGAGAATTAAATTAATCGCTAATAAGAAAAAACAAATAACAATATTAAATGGGACTTTGGCTTGTTCAGGCAATAATGCGATGATCACATCAACTCCCATATGGAGCTTATGCTTATAACAAGAGCTAATACCAAAATACACAGACCAAATGAAGCAAATAACCGCTAGCTCTTCGCTCCATGGCACAACAAAACCAAAACCATAACGTAAAAATACATTAATAATTACCATCGAAATGGTAATAGAAATAGCAACAGATGCTAATATTTCTTCAAAATTTTTAAATAAGAAGCCCATGACTTCTCCTACTCGTTAACTCATTGTTCTCTTTGAAAACAACCAGCTTAGTGACACTTTGTGACTGCGAAAGTACATCGTTTATAAAGGGGTATTTTCGTTATTCAGCTCTAAAAAAGATGCTGCTTTATTGTTAAGACAATAAAACAGCATTATTTTAAAACAATTAACTAATATGTTTGGCGTTACTCATTCTTATAGATAGTTAATAACTTTAATTAAGTACAAGATTAAGCCTGATCACGCCATTATATTTATTCAGCAGCGCGAATCTTTTCAAGTTCTGCGCCGATTTTGCTACGGATATCACTGCTCCATTCTGGGAACTGGTTATATACATCAGCAGTTAATTTACTAAATTCTGCGCTATCAACTTCGTTGAATTTAACGCCTAATTCTTCTAGTTTTTGTGTGTATTCAGCATCAAGTTTAACTAACTCTTTAGTATTTGAAGCGGCACCAGCGGCAAACTCTTCATTAACAATTTGTTGTTGCTCAGGTGTAAATTTATCCCATAACGTAGGTGAAATATAAAGGCCAACTGTCCCTAGGAAATGTTTAGTTAATGACATGTTTTTAGCAACTTCGTACATTTTAGTTGAGTACATTGTTAAGATTGAACCTTCAAGACCATCAACAACACCTTGTTGAACACCAGCGTAAGTTTCAGGGAAAGGTAATGATGCAGGCGCAGCACCCATCGCTGTTAATGTGCTAATAAATAATTGACTACCCGGTACACGAATACGCATTCCAGCCATATCAGCCGCACTTTTAATTTCTTTATTAGTGATCATATGACGGAAACCAAACATGTAATCAGCATTCAATATTTTGATACCTTTAGCTTCTACTTGTGCCGTTAAATCAGCAACTAATGGCGTATCCATCATGGCTAAGTACTCATCATATGAGTTGTATAGCATCGGGCCAGCTAACGCAGCGAAGTCTGGAACGTAATCACCTAGGTAACTTAAGTCTTCAACGGCAATCCAATCTGCACCATTAACAACTTGCTCAAGGTTATCTTTATAAACAGGTAATTGACCACCTGGGTAAACTTTAATATTAATGCCACCATCAGTACGTTCGCGGATTTTATCTGTCGCTTTAATTAATTCTTGTGTCAGTAGCTCATTTTGAGTGAACACTAAACTCATATTGATATCGATAGGCTTTATCACATCTTTAGACGATGCTGTTGTATCAGCTGCTTTTTCGCCACAACCGACGAGTAAAGTGACGGCTGTTAATAGAGTTCCAATGACCTTTATCATAATTAGTACCTTTGTTTATGGCATTAGGTTATTTAATGCATATATGTAAATAAAAACTGTTTGTTAATCTGTATGCTTATTAAGCAATATATTATTCAAATGAACATTTGTAGAGTCATATGAAAAGCGTTATTGTGCAAACAATAGTTAACAAAAATGTAGACTAGGACATATAAATAACAGCAAATTGTTAAAGTTTTATGACAACCTGTAATAATGTTGGTTTTTTCATATGTTCTGAAATATATTACTCCAGAAGTTCAAATGAACATTTATAGGTAGATTTATGATAGCAGGTCATCGCGGTGCAGCTTCGCTAGCACCAGAAAACACATTATCAGGTTTTCAAAAAGCAATTGATTCAGGTGTTAAATGGATTGAGCTTGATACACAACTTAGTGCAGATAACATCCCTGTTATCTTTCATGATGAAACGGTAGATCGTTGTACCAATGGTAAAAGTAAGGTAGCCGATCTGACTTTTGCCGAATTAACAGCACTAGATGCTGGTAGCTGGTTTTCAGAAGAATTTGCAGGTGAAAAAATTCAATCTTTGGCACAAACGCTAGCCTTTTTTATGGCTAATGATCTATCAATGAATTTAGAAATTAAAATTCATCATGATCATCAAGTACCCCCGCTAATTGAGCATGTTGCTAAAGTACTAGAAGAGATAAACTTTCCACATGAAAAATTGATTATTTCTAGTTTTTCAGCATTAGCATTAGTACATTGCCGTAAAAGAATGCCAAGCGTTCGTTTAGGTTATATCACTGAACATGATCCCCTTCCTATGTTAAGTCAGCTTCAAGAATTAAACCTCTATAGCATGCACTTAGATCACAAAATATTATCTGAAGAGATGGCAAAAGAGATCTTACAAGCGGGGCTAAAATTAGTGATATGGACCCTAAATGATCTGCAACAAGCGAGTAAATTTAGAAGCTGGGGAGTGGAAATGATCATCACTGATAAACCGGATCTATTCGCCCAAGCATGATTAAATTAAATGCACGCCAACAAACGATTCTCGCTCGTTTAAGAAGTAATGAAGATATTCAGATAGATACAATGGCTGAATATTTTCAAGTAACAACACAAACCATTCGTCGCGATGTTAACCAGCTCTGTAAAGCAGGTTATGCTCGCCGTATTCATGGTGGTGTTGGTTTACCAGTGCAATTAACCAATACCAGTTACCAATTACGCAGTGATTTAGAGTTTGATGTCAAAGATAAGATCGCTAAACAAGTCGCTAATTCGATCCCCGATGGGGCAACGCTGATGATGGGTATTGGTACCACTGTTACACGTATTGCTTATTATTTAAAAACGAAAAACCGAGTGATCACCAATAATTTACAAGTGGTCAAGATCTTAGAGCCTAACCCGGAGATTGAAGTCTATGTTGCAGGTGGTTTATTTAGATCTCAGCAACAAGATATAGTCGGTCATAGCGTATTAACCTTTTTTAATAGTTTTGAAGCTGATATTGGTATATTCGGCTGTGCAGCTGTTACTGAAAGTCATATTGCAATGGAACATGAAACGGCTGAATCTGAGCTATCGCAGAGTATTTTAAATAACTCTCGACAAACTTGGTTAGTAGCAGATGCAAGTAAATGGTCAAGATCAGCGTCAGTTAAAGTCGCGCCATTATCGCGGTTTGATCAAATTTACAGTAACCAAACAAACTTACCTGATGATCTAGCGGTTACTACAATATAAGTGATAGATAGCAAGGGATTAAAACGGCAATGACGGTGTTAGTGACTATCAATGTTTTTATACACAGAGACCTTTGCTAAACAATAGCCTTATTATTTAATAAGGCTATTTAGTCAGTCTATTTACTAAGACAAAGATTAAGTAAGCGAATTAAACAATTCACTAAACTTCGCTAACCCTTCTTCAACAACCTCATCAGTAGCAGTTAATGCAGGTAAAAATCGGATTACATTACCGTAAAAACCACAGGCCAATAACACTAAACCATATTCAGCGGCATTAGCGATAAGCGCTTGTGTTAATGCACTATTTGGCTGTTCAATATCACCATCAATGATCAACTCTATGGCGATCATTGCACCTTTATTTCTAACATCTGCAATAAGCGTTGGATGCTGGTTTTTTAACAAAGTTAATTTTTCATTAAAGAGAGCGCCAATTTCATTTGCGCGTTGAATTAGGTTTTCTTCTTCAATCACTTCTAATACTGCTAAAGCAGCAGCACAGGCAACAGGTGAACCACCATAGGTGCCGCCTAATCCACCAGGTAGAGGTGCATCCATTATTGCACTTTTACCGACCACAGCAGAAAGTGGGAAGCCACCAGCAATCCCTTTTGCCATGGTGATTAAGTCCGGTTCAACATTCGCATATTCCATATTAAACATTTTACCAGTACGACCAAAACCTGTTTGGATTTCATCAGCAATCAAGACAATGCCATGTTCATCACACAACTCACGTAAAGCAACTAGAAACTCTACTGGCGCAGAATAAAAGCCACCTTCACCTTGAATAGGCTCAATAATAATTGCCGCCACATCAGATGGGCTAATATCCACTTTAAATAAGTTTTGCAGTGCTTTTAGTGAATCTTTAACTGAAATACCATGCGACTCAATTGGAAAAGGGGCATGGAAAATATCACCAGGAAAAGGACCAAATAAATGTTTATAAGGGGTAATTTTACCCGTTAATGCCATAGTTAAGTTTGTACGTCCGTGAAATCCGCCATTAAATGCAATAACACCACGACGGCCAGTGTGCGCTCTTGCTATTTTTACACAGTTTTCTACCGCTTCTGCACCTGTAGTAACAAAAATAGCTTTCTTCTCTGAGTCACCTGGTGCAATGGCTGTTAGTTTCTCTGCTAGCTCTACAGCACTTTCATAAGGGTTAACCATCACACAGGTATGGCTAAATTTATCAATTTGACTTTTAGCCGCCTCAACCACTTTTGGGTGACTATGCCCAGTATTACAAACCGCAATACCCGTACCAAAATCAATATAACGATTACCTTCAACATCCCATATTTCTGCGTTTTTAGCGCGTTCAACATAAACTGGATAAACATTACCTTGCCCACGTGCAATCACTTGCGTTTTTCTTGTTTGTAATTCTGCGTTTTTCATTTTATTTACCTAATACTATTATTTTCAATGCGTTGTATATTGTTATGTCTGACGTTTATTTATCTAAACCACCCAAGCATAAGTATTTAATTTCTAAGTAATCATCTAAGCCATATTTTGACCCTTCACGACCATTACCAGACTGTTTAACACCACCAAATGGTGCAGCAGCATTAGAAATAGCACCTTCATTAATGCCGACCATGCCATACTCTAGGTTTTCAGCTACACGCCAAATTAAGCCAATATCTCGTGCATAAAAATAAGCCGCTAAGCCATATTCAGTATCATTAGCCATCGCCACGACTTGCTCTTCACTGTCGAATCCAATAATTGGCGAAACCGGGCCAAATATTTCATTACTAGCAATCGGCATATCATTGGTCACATTAGTTAAAATAGTCGGTTGATAGAAAGCCGCCCCCGTTTCATCGGTTTTCCCTCCCAACACAAGTTTCGCACCCGCAGCAACAGAAGCTTTCACTAGTTTATCCACGTCTGCAGCGGCATCACTTGAAATCATTGGACCAATGGTTACCCCATCAGTTAAACCATTACCTAGAGATAAAGCAGAAACAGCAGCGCTAAACTTCTCAGTGAACTGCTCAAGCACTTCATTTTGAACAAAAATACGATTAGTACACACACAGGTCTGCCCTGCATTACGATATTTAGACATTAATGCCCCCTGTACTGCAGCATCAATATCAGCATCTTTAAAGACAATAAAAGGTGCGTTGCCCCCTAGTTCCATCGATACTTTTTTGACAGTCGTTGCACACTGACTAATTAAAGATTTACCTACTGCGGTTGAGCCTGTGAAAGTGAATTTAGCCACATCAGGGTGTTGAGTTAATACCTCCCCCATGCCTCTAGCATCATCACCAATAACCACATTAAACACACCTGCTGGTACGCCAGCGCGCTCTGCTAATTCAGCCATTGCTAATGCTGAAAGTGGAGTTTGTGTTGCAGGACGAACCACAAACGTACAACCAGCAGCCAAAGCAGCCGCGGCCTTACGTGCAATCATTGCATTAGGAAAATTCCACGGAGTAATAGAAGCCACCACACCAACAGGTTGCTTAAGCACGATAATACGTTTATCACGAGAAGGTCCAGGAATGGTATCGCCATAAACACGCTTTCCCTCTTCAGCAAACCATTCAATAAAGGCAGCACCGTAGGCGATTTCACCTTTTGCTTCGGCCAGTGGTTTACCCTGCTCTAAGGTTAAGATACGGCCTAAATCATCTTGATGTGACATCATTAAATCAAACCACTTTTTCATAATACTAGCGCGTTCATTTGCTGATTTAGACGACCACATTTTGAATGCATCATGTGCAGACTTAACGGCTAATTCCGTTTCAGCAACACCAGCATTAGCGACTTTTGCTATCACTTCACCATTAGCAGGGTTAAGTACGTCGATCTGTGATTCACTACTATGCCAACTGCCATTGATATAAGAAAAATGTTTAATTAATTGATTATCTTGTAAACCTAGGTCTTGATGATTTTGCATAAATATCCTCCGATTTAATATATATCCATTGAATACTAAATTTATCTCGGGTTAAATATAAAACTATAAACCTAAAGGTTTAAGTAAATAAAACATTAGAGGTGTTATGCACAGCCATTCCATTATTCCCAAACCAATTACTGAATATGATTTACGGTTACTACGTATTTTTGTCTCTGTTGTAGAACACGGTGGATTTTCTGCTGCTGAAAACACGCTCGGCATTACCCGATCAACGATCAGTGTACATATGTCCAACCTTGAAGCACGTATGAAGTTAAAACTTTGTAGACGCGGTCGCGGTGGGTTTGCATTGACTGAAGAAGGCCAATTAGTGTATCGCGCTGTTATTGGCTTATTTGATTCACTCAATGATTTCTCACTGATGGTCGGGACCTTAGGTAAAGAACTGAGTGGGGAAATCGTTATTTTATGCGCCGACCAACTGGATAAAAATAAACAAAACAAACTCGCTCGATGCATAGAAATTGTGCATGAAAAAGCCCCAAATCTACATGTCACCTTAGATGGTGATTCTATTGGCAACATTGAAAAATTATTGCTAAAAGATAAGGCTCATGTTGGTATCTATCCTAACTTTCAAAAAGTTGAAGGATTAAGTTATCGCGCATTAACCAGCGAACCTATTTACCTTTGTTGCAGTAAAAAGCATCCTTTTTTTAATCAAGTAGATACTCAAATAACACCTGAAGATTTAGCTGCTGCCAGCACGGTCCATCCAGGCATTGATATTGAAGAAAATGGTCGTAAGCAGTTAAGTAAATTAAACCTTAATGCTAAAGCGTACCAATTTGATATGCGCAAAACCATGATATTGTCGGGTCAATACTTAGGCTATATGCCACAAAGCTATATTCAAGAAGAGCTCAATATGGGTGAAATTAGGATCATTCAACCGAGCACATTAACCTATCAATTTGATTTGTCATTAGTCACTAAAAAGGCTCCGATAGAGCCTAATAAAGTAGAGCTGTTGCAGCAGGCTTTTAACCAAGGGTTTGATTTATAAGATCAATAATCCTAAATCAAATACAATATGGTTAAGCTTTGTTGTGATAACCGACAGCCACACTCGATATTTGTTTAGCGATCGACTGGTCGGTTGCCGCTGAGGCGATGTGAGGTGTGATAAATACTTTCTGATTAGCCCATAAACTATGCTCTACTGGCAATGGTTCGGTTTTAAATACATCCAGTATCGCACCTCTTAATAAATCTTTAGATAACAAGCTTTCTAAATCATTTTCAATTAAGTGATCACCTCGCCCGCAATTTATTAAAGCGGCTTTAGTAGGAAGTTTGGATAACAGTTGATTATTTAAAATCCCTACTGTCGCATCATTTAAAGGAAGTAAATTAACCAGTATATCTAATTTTCCAAGCATATCGGTTAAGGCATTTTCACCGTGAACACACTCAACTCCCTCAATGTGTTTTTCACTTCTCGACCACCCTGATACTTGATAGCCCATAGAAGCAAACTCAGTCGCTACAAAACGACCTATCTCGCCAAGGCCTAATATCCCTATTTTAATGTCTTTTGCGGCACGTTGCGGACGAGCCTGCCAACGATTTAGCGCTTTATCTTGATGATATTTATCCATATCTCGCTGATAATATAAGACGCCCCATAACGCATATTCAAACATCCCCACTTTTTGATCTTCATCGATGATGCGTTCAATCTTTAAACCTGATGATAATAAATCGCCTAAGTTATCTTCTCCTGCCCCTACTGAATGTAAGCATTCAAGTTGAGGAAAATCATCTAATAATGATTCAGATGGATACCAACAAGCTGCAACTTTAGCTTGCTTTGCTAAAGGGTTAGTAGGTAATACCCATTCAACATCAGGAGCCACTTGGGGTGCGCATTCCAATAAATTTTCAACAAGCTCTAAATCACTGATCGCGATAAGTATAATTGGCTTCATTGTCATTATTCCTTATACGATGGATCAATACGGTCTAACTTTCTTAACCAAGCATCCCAGACTATTTGTCGTTCATGGGCAACTTTTTGAAATTGTCCTGATACATATTGCGCCAGTGTATCTGGGATAAGTTCTATCGCTGAAACACCTGACATTTGCGCAGCTGCTAATTGGATCTCACAGGCTTTATTTAAATAAAACATAATTTGAAAAGCATCAGCGACTGTTTCCCCGACGCTTAACAACCCGTGGTTTTTTAAAATCAACGCCATATTCTCACCTAAAGAGGCTTGAATACGGGAGCGCTCTTCTAAATTAAAAGCAACCCCCTCATAATCGTGGTAACCAAGTTGCTCATGGAATTCAGCACTAATTTGATTAACATTTAATAAACCACTTTCACATGCCGCAACGGCCATACCAGCTAAAGTATGCGTATGAATAACACAGTGAGCATCATCACGTGCACTGTGCACCGCACTATGAATAGTAAAACCCGCTGGATTATATTTCGCATCCCCACTGATAATTTCGCCTTGGCCATCAACCACGATTAAGTTGCTTGCAGTAATCTCATCAAACATTAAGCCAAAAGGATTAATTAAAAAACGCGGTTCACCTTCACCCGGTAAACGTACTGAAAAATGTGTGTACAGTGTATCTTCCCAGCCAAACATAGCAGCTAAACGATAAGCTGCCGCTAAATCAAGGCGTAATTTTTGTTCTTGAATATCCATTAAGCTACTTTCCCCATAAATTCTTTAACACGCTCGACGCCTTCCATTTTATTTGGATTTTCAATAATATCAGTTGGGCTCGCATCTACTTGAATAACCCCTCTTTCCATCATGATCACACGATCTGAGACTGATAAAGCAAACTCCATTTCATGCGTTACAATGATCATTGTCATGCCTTCTTTAGCTAAATCCTGAATCACTTTTAATACTTCACCCACCATCTCAGGATCTAATGCTGAAGTAGGTTCGTCGAATAACATAATATCAGGCGACATCGCTAACGCACGAGCAATGGCAACTCGTTGTTGTTGACCACCAGAAAGTTGATGTGGATATTTATATGCATGCGCCAATAACCCCACTCTATCTAATAAAAATAACGACTGTGCTTTTGTGTCTTCTACTGAATCATTTTTATTATGGTATTGAGGAGCAATCATAATGTTTTCTAAAACGGTTTTATGAGGGAATAAGTTAAATGATTGAAAAACCATACCAATACGCTTGATACCTTGGTAAACATCACGACGATTAGTTTGTTCTTTAGTTTTAATAAAGTTTTCACCAAATAAAACAATTTCACCATTATCAATTTTTTCAAGGTCATTAATGGTACGAATCAAGGTGGTTTTACCTGATCCCGATGGACCGATTAAACTTAACACCTCTCCTGCTTTTACTTTAAGATCAATGCCTTTTAAAACCTCATTTTGTCCATATGACTTTTTAATATCTTTTAACAATAATGCCTTAGGTATGCCTTTTTGGTTCGCATCAATTGGTGCGTGAACAGCTGGCTTAGATTGTTTTCTTAAGTCTTCACACTGTTGGTCAGATAACGCCTCAGGAGAACGCGATGGAATATCCATTTTTTTCTCCGCCCAATGTAACAATGAGCTGAACATGGTCACAATAGCCACATAATAAACGGCAACGGCTAGTAAGGTTTCTAACACCAAAAAGTTTTGAGAATAAAGGCGCTGTCCTACTTGTAAAATTTCTGAGAGGGAAATAGCCGATACTAATGAGCTTAGTTTAATAATGGTCACAAATTCATTGATCAAGGCAGGCATCGACACGCGTATCGCCTGTGGAATAATAATGATTCGTTGAATACCAAAAAAGCCAATACTTAACGCATGACCCGCTTCTTTTTGTCCTTTTGCAACAGACAACAAACCACTGCGATGAATCTCAGCCATATAAGCTGCTTCAGTCACCACTAAGCTCACTAAACCTGCGAAAAAAGGAACGCCTAAATAAGCACCGGTAGAAGGAAATAATTGTGGCATGTTATAAACAAATACCAACACAATTAATAATGGCACACTACGAAAAAACCAAACAAAGACAGAGGTGGGTATCGATAACCATTTTTTTCAGATAGCTTGCCACAAGCAATCACAAAACCAAATAAAGTACTTAAACACCATGACAATGCACTCAATACAATGACGACAATGCAGGCTTCATAAAAAGCTGCTACCGTAAATAATGAAAAAAAGTATTCCCAATCTAAACTCATAATAACTCCTCTGAAAGCAGTTTGCTTTCAGGTAACACAACATTAAACAATAAAAAAAGTGATGGTAGAACTACCACCACTATTTAGGATTAATCAACAACAGGGGCTAATTCATATTTTGTAAGTAGTTGTTGATATGAACCATCAGCTTTAATTTCAGCCATTGCTTCGGTTAACTGTGTTTTCAACTGGTCATTGCCTTTTTTAACGTAGATACCCAAAGTTTGAGGAAAGACAAGTGTAGTAGAAGCAATCTCAACACGCCCTTTGGTACGCTCAACTAACATTTTAGCTGCTCCTGCGATTTCCAATTGGACTTGTATATTTTTTGATAACATTGCCTGCGTCACTTCAGGTGCTGTTGGGAATTCCTGTACTTGAATAGGCTCTAGCCCTTCTGTCACACAATAAGACTCAGATAATTCATGTAATGTTTTTACCCATGTAGTCCCTTGTTGAAGCCCTACTTTAAGCCCACACAGTTCTTCACCTGCTTTAGGTTGAATAGCACTTCCTTTAGCAACCATAATTGAGGCACCAGTACGAGCATATGGAATAGCATCAGCAGCTTTGAGGCGATCAGGAATGATGTACATACCAGAAATAACCACATCAAAATTATTAGAGGCTAACCCTAGGATTAAGGCAGTAAATTTATTGTCGCTAAATGTATAATCCAAATCCATTTTATTGGCTAATAAAGCGGTTAACTCTGGATCAAAACCAACGACTTTATCACCGTCATAAGACTCAAAAGGCGGATAAGCAATCTCCATCCCTACTGTTATTTTTCCTTCTGTTAATGCAGTTGCTGCCCACGTACTCACACTACTGATACCTATTGCTGCTGCAAGTAATGTAGAGGTAAATATCTTCTTTGCCTTTTTCATGTAAACGTCTTCCTTGTTAATTAATATACTCTATAAATATGAGTGAATGCTTTCGTTAAACACTCATCAAACTAAGTTGATTGGATATTATTTCTCATCTCTTTTTAATGCTTGGCACATACAATGTACACCGCCGCCACCTTTGGTAATCATAGATATATCAGGGGCAAACACAGTTAATCCTCGTGCGTTACATTGCTCTTTTAAGGTCAAACTATCAGAGGGAATAAGTACGCGTTCATCGCCTAAAGAAACAATATTACAACCCAGTTCCATCGCTTCTTTATATGGAATATCAATAATATCGATGCCTTTATTCTTTAACCAAACTAACAAACTATCAGGTGCTACAGCAGTACACACAGCGGCCAACTTTTCAGCCACCATCACACATTGCACATCCATGTGAAGAAAATGCGGATCAAACCGAATTCCTTGAAATTCCCAGCCCTCTTTTTCAAACCAACCTTTTACTTGGTTCATACCCGCTTCACTAGTACGTTCTCCAGAATAACCACACAGCACAACACCCGGTTCGATAAGCATAAAATCACCGCCTTCAAAATTACCTGCGGTCACTACATCATAAATAGGGATGTTTTGTTTTGTGTAGAATTCCAGAACCGTTAGCCATTCAGTTTGGCGCCATGGGCTATACATTTGACTAATGATTGGCCCCCAAGGAGTCATCACAGATGAGTCTCGCGCATAGATTGAGTAAGGTTGTTCTTCTTTAGCATTCAAAAAGTGTACATTGACCCCCGCTTGACGATAAACATCTAACATTTCGTTATACTGTGCTTTAGCAACTTGTGGGTTATAGCGCTCCCCTGCTGCCATATGGCGTCGAGAAGTTGAATTACCAGAACGCCATTCAAAATGGTCAACCGGCCCGACTAATACTTCTTTCAAACGTCCGGTTTCAGATGCGATTCCCCAGTCTGTTAATGCTGTTGTTCCACCATTACTCTGACGGCGACTCAATAAACTATCCATATTCATGATTCCTTTTCTTCTGCTAATAAAATTAAACTATGTAGCAATACATTGGCGCCTGACACTAAATGTTCAGGTTCAACATGCTCTTTTTCATTGTGTGAAATACCATCTTTACAAGGTACAAAAATCATTCCTGTTGGTCCTAATGACGATAAGTAAACAGAATCATGACCTGCACCAGAAACAATTGGCATGGCATCCATATTCAATTGTGTAGAAGCGCAACGAATAACATCAATACAACGAGGATCAAATTCAATCGCAGGTGATGCCCATAACTGCTCAATGTTTGAATTAAATATTGAAGGAATGTCCTGACACAGATTTAAGACCTCTTTTGACATGCTATCTAAGACTTTTTGCGTGGGATGTCTTAAATCTAAAGAAAAAATAACATGCTCTGGGACGGTATTTGTTGAAGAAGGAATCGTTGTTAACTTGCCAATAGTGATGCGTGCTTGCTCACCATATTCTGATACTTTAGCGTAGATTTTAGGCAGTATTGCCATTAAAGCTTGAACAGGATCTTTACGCATCAACATTGGTGTTGGCCCAGCATGTGTTGTTTCACCACTTACGGTAACTTGGTACCAGTTCATGCCCTGCACACCGGTCACGATACCAATGCTTTTTTGCTCCGCTTCAAGAATAGGGCCTTGTTCAATATGCAACTCTAATGCAGCTGAAAATGGAAAAGATTGGCATTCCTCAGTCCCCATTTGCGCGCTGGCTATTAAGGCTTCTTGATATGAAATACCTTGGTCATCGACTGATTGGTATATATCAGACTGTTTTAATTTTCCAGAAAATACACCTGAGCCCGACATAGCAGGTGTAAAACGACAACCTTCTTCATTACTCCAGACAACAATTTCAACAGGGTGAACAAGTTTTTGGTTGGTATCATTTAACGTGTACATCACTTCTAGGGCGGCTAACACACCATAAATGCCATCAAAATTACCGCCTGAAGGTTGCGTATCTAAATGCGATCCCATTAGTACAGGTAACTTGGTTGGGTTTGTTCCTTCAAATCGAACAAACAAATTACCCATAGAATCTAACCGAGACACGCCACCAATGGCATGGCACCATGTTAAAAACAATTCTCGTCCTAAACGGTCTTCTTCTGTTAATGCTTGTCGATTACAACCGCCATTGCTTTTGGCGCCAATATGAGCCATTTCGCTAATAAAGGAAAGTAAACGCTCAGTGTTAATTTGTAGTGTGTTCATCTGCTCTCGCTACGTTTCTAATTCTTGAAACTATAGTAGCGAGGGGGTATTAGTAGTACTATTACTCAATTGTGGTATGGACAGACTTTAACTTGGTTTTAGGTTCACAATGTCATCAAATATCTTTGCTAACAACGCCTGTTGGGAGTTTACATTTAACTTGTTATAGATATTTTTACGATGAACACGCTCGGTTTCATATGAAATATCTAACAGCCTAGCCGCCGCTTTACTCGAATGACCACGAATCAATAATAACGTCACATCGTGCTCTCTTGGTGTTAATACTTCCATGCCAAACTGGGCAATATATTCTTTAATTTGTGAATGCGATTGACGCTCTGGGAGATGTTGTGTTTGATCATGCTTTTTCACTGCAGAACTAAATATAGGGTACAGCTCTCTTAAATGACCTAACACACGATCACTAAACTTAGACAGTGATTTTGTTCTACCTAAGGACAATAGATAGACGTTATTATCTTTACCTTGTACAGCAAAACAAGTTTCGTCCACCAGCTTAGACTGACGGAAATAATCTTCATAATAAGCACTTTGGTAAAAATCATCAGGTACTATTTCATCCAATGTTACAAACCCTTCTTTACCTTGATTAACACCGTAATCATAAAAAGGACTCAATAAATAGGCACCTGCAAGATAACGCTCCCATACATCTAATTCATCATTGGCAAAGGAAGAGCTAAGTACAGTCGGTGATTTATCAGGGTGGTAAATTAAAATAACATAATCATCAAAGCTAGCGGCTGATTTAAGTAAATACGTTAACTTATCAAAAAAGGTGGACTCACCAATATTAAGAATGAGATCAGCAATTCCATAGGTGATCATATTATTAAAACTAAGTTGTTCTTTAAGCATAAATGTTCTCGTCATTTCATTTGCCCATAACTTAACAAATTACAGGGGTAAAGTAGACAGCTTAAAGTTAGCTATTGATGACTTGATAGTGGCTCAACACTATTCATAAAAAACAAGTATGAAAATGAATAGGTTATTTAATGCAGGTGGTAAAAGGAGAGGTTGATAATAACGAACTAAGGTAAGGGATTTTGTATTGCTTCGATTAAAAGCATTTATAAAAGAAGTAAGTCACTTATCCATAAAGAGAATGAATAAGTGACTTATTGATAACATGAAAAAATAGCTGTTTAGTTAGATTCTATTAAAGTTTGTTGAGTTACGGAATTCAGCAACTTTCTGCTCAGCTTTTTCACCAAATAGGCGTTTGCTTACTGCTTCTAAGCCTTTGGCATTATCTAAGTCTTCTTTACGAATCACTAGTGTTGCTTTAGAACGTCTACGTAATAGGTCATCAAGATTTACAATCATCTCATTCTCAGCAACCCAATCAATCTCAGCCCAAGTAAATTCAGTATGCTCAAGAGCAAGTTCTGCTTTACTAGGATCTTTCTTAATTGCTTCTAATAAAGTGAAAGCATCTTCGGCATAACGGCGCCAGAAACGAGTTGATAAAGGCTCTAATGCACCTTTTGGTGTCAACTTATCAACTTCTACCATCGCCTTCATAAATCTAGATTTAACAGTATCACTAGGCTCACCATACCAAAGAGAGTCGTTCTTTTGCATCGACACGCCTAGATCTTTTACAATATCTGCAACTTCGTCACCAACGTTAATACAGTCAGTTAATTTGCCACCGAAAATACTAATATGCTTATCTTGTTTATTAACATCAATCGCATGCTTACGAGATAATGCAACCCAATCTGCTACGCCTTCTTCAGCTTCAATCGCTAATGGACGTACTCCACATCTTTCCGCAATAATATCTTCTTTCGTTAATGGCTTATCTAATGCTAGTAAGGTATTAGCATTATCAAGAATGAACTGGCGATCTTCATCTGTTACCGTCGCATTATGACTTTTTACTTGGTTATCTGTTGTACCGATACAAGTTTTAGAACCCATTGGTAAAACAAAGAATAAACGTCCGTCACTAGCAAAGAACGCTAATACACGATGCTCTTTTGAAATACGTTCAACCGTTAAATGCACACCTTTAGAAAATAGATGATGGTGTGATGTTTTTTGTTTAGTACTTTTATTAACTTGGTCTACTAATGGCCCACAAGCATTAATTAACGTTTTCGCTTTGATCGTAAACGTTTCTTCTGTGGTGTTATCTTTTGCATCAATAACCCATTGGTTATTTTCACGAACAGCTTTTACCGATTCAACATAGTTAGCAACGATCGCAGATTTTTTGGCTGCGGTGGCAATAAAATTGAATACAAAACGTGAGTCATTATCTTTTAAGAAAGCATCAGAATATTCAAAGCCCGCTTGAGCACCACTTACTTCAATATTAGGTTCAAGTTGTTTAATTGCCTTACGTGTTAGGTACTTAGGCGCCATTGTAAACAGTCGACCAAATAACCAATAAGCTAATGTACCCATAAATACAAACCAAACAGGAAAACGAAAGCCTTTTTGGATAGTTGTTAAGAAACGAACTTCAGTCACTGATGAAGGGTAATGCTTCATTAGATTATTACGGCTTTTACACAATTTATTAACTAATTTGTATTCATGGCTTTCTAAATATTTAATTCCGCCCCATGCAAGATTAGAAGAGTTAGAGCTGGTTGCACCTGCAAAGTCTCCTTTATCAATCAAGCCAACTTTAACTCCTTTGGCCGCTAAAGATGCAGCAGCAACAGCACCATTAATACCGCCTCCCAAAATAAGTACATCTAATTCTTCTTTAGCAAGTTGCTTAATGTTGTTTGCACGATTGAAGCTCATTCTATAATTCCCACCATAATGTTCGATAACGCAATTTAATTGTTCAAATTAGAACACATTAGTTTTCTAATTAATATAATGATTCGCTATTTAATATTAAAAATAATCAATAAACTGCGAATATGTTAACTAAACAACATTACTCACCGTCAGAGATCAGACCACGCAATAACAATCAGTGACAATTTCAAAAGCGAACAATGTCTAGATTAATTGATATTATTGACGGTTTTATTGTTATAAGGGGATTTGCGTTACTTATTATATCGACAGTGAGTCTAAGAAAGGGAAATGAAGATAAAAGCAGGTTTGATATACAAAGAGCAAGCGACGTTGCAATAACATTTCACCTCCAATCAATAGGTGACAACTTCGCAATTAGACAAACGATTAATAGCGCTCATTCTATGCTCTGATTAAAAACTATATTTTCGATGCGCGAGCGTGACAATCTGATTGGCGTACGAGCATTTCTGTTTGATGCCAATTTTGAATATGAAAGGCGGTGTTCTCGAGCTTGTTTAACATCAACTTCGCCATCTCTTTACCAACTGCACTAGTATCATACTTAATTGTGGTAATCGCAGGTTTTACATAGCGGCTATGCTGATAGTCCCCATAGCCTGTTATCGCGATATTAATACCTGGTTTGTAACCCAATGCTTCGCAGGAAGCAATAGCGCCTAATGCCATAGAATCATCTGCACATAAGATAGAAGTGGGCGGGTTATTTGACTGCATAAGTTGTTCGGTCATTAACAGTGCGTTTTCTTGCTTTAACTCTGCATGTAGAATCCAATCACTTTCAATAACCAGGCCTGCTTCTTTCATTGCCCTTAAGTAACCCTCTTTTCGTGCTTGCGATAAAGTAAGCTCAGCAGACGCATTAATAAAAGCGATTTGAGTATGACCTAAGGATATTTGGCGTTGTGTTAATTGATAGAATGCTTGTTGGTTATCAACATCGATAAAACTCTCTTTAGAGAACCCTTCTTCGAAACCAAAACAAACATAAGGAAATCGGTGCTTTTCTAATAATGTTAAGCGTAGATCATTACAGCGAGTACGCGCGATAAAGATACCATCAACTAAACCACTGGTAATAAGATCTAGGTAAACCTGTGTTTCATCTTGCCAATCAAATATTGTGGTAACAATTAACTGGTAGTCTTGTTGTGCTAAAAATTCAGAAAGGCTAACTAAGACCTTGGCAAAAGCAGGAGAGACAAACATATTGGAATCAGAAGGTAGAATAATACCTAATGTGCGAGACTTTCCTGATGCCAACCTTTTCGCTGTTGGGTTGGCTTTATAACCTAACTCTTGTGCGGCTTTAAGTACCTTTTCTCGCGTATCTTTATTCACATCTAAATAACCATTAAGTGCTCTTGATACGGTCGATTTTGACAACCCTAAGTATTCAGCTAATTTCTTTATCGACATTACAACTCCATAAAAATAATGCCCGCTTGAAGCGCCTAAATTAAAGGCGCTGTTCTGTTTCTCTGTCAAAAATTAAGACTTGAGATAAATCCACCAGCAAATCAATATTTTGGCCTATTTTAATTTCAGAGCGCAAGTCTAACCTTGCTTTAACCGGTTGACCAGATAAGGTGAATAAGACTTCTTTATCGAACCCCATTGGCTCAATTAAATCTATTTTGATGTTTTTAAAATCAAAGGTTTCTTCACTCGCAGGGAAATGCGCTTTGTCATTAAAAAAGTCAGGTCGAATGCCCACTTTTACTAACATGCCTGTGCCTTCAATGTTTGATTGATAAGCCACATTGGTGAGTTTGTTTCTAGGCAGTTTGTAACCATCAATTTCTAAGTGATCATTAAACAAAGTACCTTCAACAATATTCATAGACGGGGAACCAATAAACTGCGCAACAAAAATATTAACAGGGTTTAAATAAATCTCCATCGGTGTGCCGACTTGCGCGATATGCCCACCGTGTAACACCACCACTTTATCTGCTAATGTCATTGCTTCCACTTGGTCATGAGTCACATAGACACTAGTACGTCCAAATTTATTATGAATTTTACCAATCTCTGTGCGCATATGACTTCTGAGTTTGGAGTCGAGGTTCGATAATGGCTCATCAAACAAAAACACATCTGCTTCACGAATAATTGCACGCCCCATCGCAACACGTTGGCGTTGACCACCAGATAAATCAGCAGGCTTTCTATCCAATAATGCGTCCAGTTGTAACATTTCAGAAATCTCTTTTAAACGTCGTTCAATTTCATCTTGATCTACTTTCAAACGGCGTAATGCAAAGACGATATTTTCTTTAACTGATTTATGTGGGTAAAGCGCATAGTTTTGAAATACCATGGCGATATTACGATTTTGTGGCTCAATATCATTTACCACTCTTTCACCAATAACTATCTCACCAGCTGTCGCTTGCTCTAACCCCGCTATCATTCTTAAAATAGTGGATTTTCCGCACCCTGATGGCCCCACTAACACGACGAACTCACCGTCTTTTATATCTAAATCAATACCTTTTACTACCTCGGTCTTGTCGAAGTTTTTTATAATATTATTGAGTTTAATCGCTGCCATAATTATCCTTTAACCCCGCCGTCTGTTTTTCCGCCTTTCATAAAGCGAGATGCAAATAAGAAACAAATAACAATCGGTGCTAATGTCAGCATAGACGCTGCCATAATACGGTCCCAGATTGCATTTTTCGAAACAAATAACTCTTGAAGAGCCAATGGTAAGGTGTGGAACTCTGGATATTGCTTAAGGAATACGGATGCAAATAAATACTCATTCCAACCAATAATAAAACAATAAATAAAGACCGTGGCTAGCATAGGCAATGATAACGGTAATACTACTTTAATAATCGCTTCTTGACGTGAACAGCCATCCATCATGGCAGCTTCCTCTAAAGCAAACGGAATGCCTCGGAAATAATTCCCCAGCATATACATACCCACAGGTAAGGTTTGCACTATATAGATAAGGAAAATACACAAAGCACTTCCCCATAACGATGAAGCTAAACCAATATTCATTGCCATTTGATAAAGTGGCACCATTAATAGAACGCCACCGACCATATACACAAATAACACGGATCGCTGAATAACGACTTGGCCCTTAAAACGTAAACGGCTGATTGAATAAGCACCCATAACAGAAAATACAAGTGAAAAAGTCGCCGCGCCTACAGAGAAAATGACACTATTGAGCATGTACTTGCCAAATGGGAATAGATTATCGTTAGCCGTATATTTAGCCGCAATAGCCTCTTTTTTATCTTGAGGTAACTTGGGGTTATTAAGAATTTTTTGAATAGCAGCAGGGATCTCTACTTGCTTAGCTTCCGTTAAACCTAATAACTCTTTATACGCATCAAAGTTAATGGTTTGTGGAATGAGCGAAGGGTTACCCCAATCATACTGGTGCTTTAATGACGTTGATAAGATTTGTGCGAAAGGTAACAAGCTAAAGCTGACAAGTAACAAGATAGCTAATAAGAAACCAATGCGTCCTTTTATTGTTTTTTTCCCTAACATATTAGATCACCACTTCATGACTTTTTTAATATAAAACCAAATGAATACGGATAACACTGCGAGCTGTATAACAGATGTTGCTGCAGCTAACCCTTGATCAATCACCCCGGTAAAAGCTTGGTAATAGGTAAAAATAGGTAATGTTTCTACATTTGGGGCAAGCAGGTAAACATCTTCAAAACGGTTAAGATTCCAAATCAGTCTTAATAAGACCACTGTTGCTAACACAAAATATAATTCAGGTAACGTCACATGAAAAAAACGTCCAATAGGTCCATAGCCATCAATAGCAGCAGCTTCATATTGCTCTGAAGAAATAGAAACTAATTTCGACAAAATCAATAAGTATGCAATGGGCGCATGCTTCCAAACATCAAAAATAACAACAACCCATAATGCAGAATCAGGATCACCAATTAAATTACTTCGCTCACTCCAAATGGGCAATACATCGACAAAAAGGTAATTCACAACCCCAGAGATTGGATCAAATAAAAACTGCCAACCAAATACAACTGAGATCACTGGTGCAACATAGGGCAACATAATTGCTGCATTAACGAGACCGCGTCCTTTGAAAGGATCACGCAATAACAAAGCCATTGCTAGTCCCAATAACGTGGTACCGACAACAGTTCCAAATAAATATAAGGTCGTCGTCCATATAGCGGCATAGTAATCAGGATTTGAAACTAGTTTTAGGTAATTCTCAAAACCAACAAAGGTTTTAGATCCATTTAATTGAACATCAAAAAAGCTTAAATAAACGTTATAGGTTAACGGGTATAAAATAAGTAAGCTAAGTATCAAAATAGTAGGTGCAACCAACTTCCACCCAAATCTTGCCTCGGCTTTTTCTAATGGGGTCATATACTCACCTGTCGATTGTATAGATACACCGATCATTAGGCGTACCTATACAAATATAAGATAAATTATTCGGCAATCACTTTATTCATCTCTTGCTCTGCCCAATCTAATGATTTTTGTGTGTCTTCATTTTCTATCGTTGCTTGATAAACCATACGAGGAATAATTTGCTTAGCGAATATCTCACCCGATTTAGGAAACGTTTTGCCATCAACAACCGAGAAGTTTCTAATATTGTCGAAACCTGCAACAATCTCTTTTATCGATTCCTTCCCATATTGAGTAAAGATTCCTTTTGGATCATTTAAGAATTCATCGGTTTCAGCAATATCACGCAACATTGGTAAGTGTCCACCAACAGCCATATGAGAGTAAGCAACAACTTGATCTTTCTCGTTCATATATTCAATAAAAGACTTGGTTGCTTCGACTTCTTCTTTATTGTCATTTTTCATGATGGTTAGGCCGACTAATGTGCCGAATGAGGATGGGGAAGTTTTAGTGATAGTTGTCGCTAAACGTGTATGTTTAGCTAAGTTTGGATCAAAGGTTGCGCCTTTCAGGTCTTTAAAGTTCTCCGAGCTTAATGAACTTGCTGCGGCTTCTGCCAATGCAATATCATCTAAAATATAAGAAGAATAAAAGAACATCGCTAACTTACCTTGCAGATAATAATCGCGAGCGCGCCATGTTTGTGGACCAGGAGGATTGTATTGAGCTAAGTTTTTGTAAAAATCTAATACTTCTTTTTGGGCATTTGAATTAAAAATCAATTCACCATCTTTATTAAACTGCCCAGCATCATTAGACAATGCAAACTGTGTATAACATTGCTCTGCATAGCTATCTGCTTTAGTACCCACTAAAATGCCGTATTGGTTTTGTTCAGGTTTATAAAAGTACTTCGCTGCTTTTTCAATATTCTGCCAAGTCGTTGGTGGTGCTAATCCCGCTTTTTCAAACCAGTCAGCACGGTACCAGATCCCTTGTACCCAACCACTATAAGGAACAGCTACATATTCTTGTAAGTCAGGGTTTTCTACTAAACCAAGCGCACCATTATAGAAGCGTTGTTTACCAATTTTATTGATAACCTCAGTATTAGCCGTAGTATCAACAATCCCTTCCTCAGCAAAAGCTAATGAAAGCTCTGAGCCCACTTCAATTAAATCAGGTAAAGTATTAGCTGCTGCTGCAGCGGCAATTTGCTTCGCCATATCATTCTCATCGACACCGATAATGTTAACCTCAATGCCTGGATTTAAAGCTTCGAACACATCCGCCATAATTTCAATTGTTTGTAAGCGGTCTGATTGTGTTTGAACGGTCCAATACTCAACAGTTGTTGCATTTACGACACTTGAAAATGATACGCCAACAGCGGCGAGTTTTATGATCAAATTATTCAGTCTCATCTGGCCTTCCTTATATGACTAATCCATGATTTATGCATTTAAAGTGATACTAGTTATTAATATTTTCATTGTTCATTTTTTAGTCTACGCGGAATACATATTAAATATTTGAACCGCCTCACGTTATTTAGCTTTTACAAAACCGGTTTTGATAGATTGGATCGAGGTCAAATTTTAACCAATTAGTAGTGTTAATTGGGAGGTGAATTTATATTAAAGAAGATAAATAGAAGAAGTTGTTAACAAATATAGCTTTAATTTTCTTTGGTAGTCGCCTCTGTAACCGTTGGAAAATTAAATTCACACAAAGTATAAGCGACAAACTCCTTATCGGGATTTACTGCAGTCGGAATGTCGTAGGTAGTTAAAGTAGCGTTAATATCACAATGCAAATCTGAGAATATACTAGCTAATTGCGGAGAGTTTTGATCGCCAAAGAAAAAGAACTGCGCAGTCCACAGTATAAATTCTTCTGAATCTGGTTGCTCAATATAAATATGCTGACTCAATGAATCGCCATCAAACATACGAGAAGGTTTTGAAGTACTAATGCTCCAACGAGGAAATGAAAAATACCCTGCTGAATCTGTCACTGCTTTATCGATATATTCTTTACCATAAAAAAGTCTTCTCGATATCGTTTCACCAGCGATAGGTTTACCTTCACGGACAAGGCGACCTTGTATAGAAGGTGATAATAGAAAGTCTTGTTTATTAAAAAAACCAAACACGCCCGTATGCCCTTGTGATGAAAAACATAAAAGTAACGTAACTGACAATACATATAAAATAAATTTTTTTATCGTCAGTAAATACATTTCCACACTCCTTTGTATGCTCAAGCTACTGCTTTAGCATTGAGTATAAGCTATTTACTGCCATATAAAAATGCCGCTTAAAAGCGGCATCTATTGGTAAAGAAGTTAGGGGCTAGAAAAACTTCCAAACCATAAAGGTTAATGCAAAACCAACCAGATAAATCATCCCCGCCCAAGTTAATATACGTAATATAGGGCCGTGCTTAATACTAGGCTCTGAACGCACTAACCTAAAGTTCAACCAGGCAAATACTGGTGTTGTTACAAAAGCTAATGTCATTGCAAAAGTAAGCATAGGTGAAAGCGCAGATTTAAAGAATAAAATAACGATCATGCCTGCTACAGATTGTATAAGTAACCAAATGTTTAAGCTGTGTTTTGATTGCTTAAAGCCAAATAACTTATGTGATTCATTTAGTGTTCTAGAGTAACCATCTAACACGGTTAATGTAGTACCAAATAAACATAGAAAAGCGATAGCCGATACGAGTGGACGAGACCAATCACCAATAGTTAATGCATACATATCAATTAAGCGTTGTGCAAAAGCAACTCCACCTAAAACTGTGCTATTACTTTGCCCATATTGAACCAAAACACCTAAACCAAAGAAAACCAAAGCTAGAGCAGCAGTTAGCCAAAAGCCAACGTTAAAGTCTAATAGGCCTTGTTTGGTTGTGATCTTTTGTTGTTGCTGTTTTGCTTTTAACCATAACGAACTTAAAGCAGAAACTTCGATAGGTGCTGGCATCCACCCCATTAGTGCAACCATAAAGCCAAGCATCGCTAATTTATAAGGAGAAGGACCTTCAAAGTCAGCAGGGGTCATTGGTCCATTATGAAAGGCAATAATAAAAGCGGCAACCGTGGTAATGGTTAAAACAACCATGATAATTTTTGCAACATTATCTAATGCTTTAAAATGACCAAGTAACAAAATCATTAAACAGACACCAAGTATTAACCAACATAACAAAGTAACAGAGACATTCACCGGCAGCGCATAATGTAATAAACTCGCAGTAAGCAATAATACACCTGCAGTACTGACTATCGCAGCAATAACATTTAAGCCAGCAAAACAGTAAAAGTACCAAGGTCCTTTACTTTTATATCCTTCGATTAAGTTATTACCGGTTGCTAATGTATATTCCACACCAAACCGAAAGAAAGGATACTTAAGCACATTTACAGCGACAATTAACCAAATTAATTGCCAGCCAAATATAGCGCCTGCTTGTGTTGAAGCCACTAAGTGTGACCCACCAATGGATGCGGTCGCCATTAATATGCCGGGACCAAAAGCATTTAATCTTGATTTTAAACTTGCTACTGACTGGTTCATTTAAATCTCTAAATATTACAATTATGGGGGACCATAACATACAGAAATAAAACGATTAAAAGAAGAGCAATTATAGCTTTCGATGTATAAAACTCACATTTTTACGTATTAAGCGGTTTAATGCAGAATATAAGCTTAATCCAACTCATTCGCGAGATGAATAAGCGGTGCTCGAGCGGCATTCATTGCCCCTAAAGCAGCAATAACTGCAGCAACGTAAAAGCTTGTTTGAAAAGCAGCAATAACCGGCGCTTGTGGGCCACTCTGTAATACTTCAATACTCGTATTATGATCAAAATTAGGTAACAGGGTATAAATCAACACACCAAAAAAGGCAGTTCCTACAGCAGCACCTAGGTTTCTGGATAACGAAGCTAAAGCCGTCACTGACCCTACATTCGCTTTACCGCCAATTGTTTGAATAACCAGTTGAGTGGTTGGCATAACCGTACCAAAGCCTAAACCACATAATAGACCTAAAGCTCCAACTAAAGTCGGCTCAGGAGGTAATGTGCCTAACGCAATAAAGCCACAGCTTGATAATGATAAACCCACTACAGGTATCCATTTAGGAATGCCTGTTCTTAGCATTATTTGACCACTGATCAATGCCCCTGATATTTGCCCAACGGTTAGCGGTAGTAATAATAAACCGGATGTAGCCGCATTGGTTTTTAAACCTAATTGAAGATATATTGGCAAAAAGAAAACCAAAGCAAACATACACGCCGCAAACATCATTGAAGTAATTAAGGGAATGTATATTGCTCTATTAGCTAGTAATTCGTTAGGTAAGAAAGGTGTTTTATGGCGGCGTTGGTTTTGATAGAAAATAATGCTCAATACAGTAACCACTAAAAGATAAAGAGCACTAGTTAAAGAAAACCATGCAAAGTTTTCTCCGCCCACAGAAGCCCAATATAAAAAGACGGTACAAAGAGTCGGAAAGACTGCTAAACCAACCCAATCAATCGGTTTATTTCTATGCTCTAGCGTCGGTGATGGCGTTAAACAAAGCAAACGCCACACGGCAATCATCGCCAGTGGGATATTTGCCCAAAATAACCAATGCCAAGTATAATGAGTTACAACAAAGCCACCAATCACTGGCCCGCCAATACTTGCACAAGCAAACATTGAAGCAAAGTAACCTTGATACTTAGCACGTTGCCTTGGTGGGATCAGTTCAGCGATTAATGCTTGAGATAAACTCATCAGTCCACCGCCCCCCAACCCTTGGATAACGCGTCCCATGATTAACTCACTCATATTACTCGCAATAGCACCAATAATAGATCCGATACAAAAAATGCCTAATGCCCAAAGAAGCATATTTCGGCGACCATAACGATCACCTAACCAACCATAAATAGGCACAGACGCAGCAGTTGCTAACAAATAGCCAATCGCGATCCAAGAGGATAGGTGTAACTGTCCGAGATCACCAACAATACTAGGAGTTGCCGTTGCTAAAATGGTTTGATCCACTGCAGCCAAAAACATAGGTAGGAAGACAGCTGAGAAAAAGACTAAAAAAGTACTACGAGTTAATGGCTTATTCATTTATGACAACAGCCTCTAAAATATATACTTAACATCCAGCCCTCTTTATAAAATTACTTTTAGCGCAATAGGATAATTGCCCAAGATAAATACTGCTTAACTTTATACTACAAGATTTACAGTATAAATAACCGAGTTAAATAATACTAATCCACTAAATTGCTATTTGGCTTGATACCTATTTCTTCTAACTTCATCTAATAACGATAGAACTGGCTTGGTTAGCCTCATTAAACTGTTTATTTTAAAAATGATAAAACCACATACTTATTGGCACTTACATTAACTTAAACCCTTTCATTCATAACAGTAAAAGGAGGGTAATAATATTTCTCGTAGATTAAATGTCAGGGTAATTAATTTTATAGGTAATATCATTTCCGATAAATATGTGATCTAATTAAGGTTCTTACAAAGGAGCTAGTATGAG